>QIJL01000403.1 GCA_003232435.1 Flavobacteriales bacterium
AGTTCTTTTATTTCAGCTTTTGTTGTTTTAGGGCGAACGTGAATTTCAAGATCGAACCAGTTTGGATGCTTTTCTTTTACGGCGACTGTGTTGGAGCGTGTGTTGTTGAAGTAGGTTGATGAGACGTAGTCTCTCGACTTTTGAACAGAGTAAGTTTCCTCTTTAATTCTCTTAATGAGTTCTTTTTGGTCTTTAAGTGGGGCTCGCATGACTGCATGTAGATGTCCCTCCGTTACGGTGTCGGAGCTTGTGAAGTAAACTTCAATTGCCTCTTTACTTAGGCGCTCAAGTAGCCGCAGGGTCTTGACGATGGATGTCCGGGTGATTCCAAGTTCCGCAGACATTTTTGTTTGGTTTTTGAAAATCTTTTTTTCGAGGAGGGCTTTAAATGACAGTGCTTTTTCAATGGGGTTTAAACTATCTCGATTTATGTTTTCAACAACAGAAATCTTATAGGCTTGTGCTGCCGTAACATCCTTTATGATGGATTCGATTGTCTTATGCTTAAGTGATTGACAGGCTCTCCACCTGCGCTCTCCAGCGATAATTTCGTAAAGATCGGGTTCAACTCTTCGGATTACAATGGGTTCGATTAAGCCGACCTTGGGGTCTGAGATAGATTGAACCAGTGCTGCAAAGGTAGTCGGGTTGAAAATTCTTCGGGGTTGGTCAGGGTTTGGACGAATCAGGTTAATTGGAACAGCAACCACAGATTCTGTGGATCTTGGCACATCTTCCGGTTTGGTTTGTTTTTTTAAGTTGAGTTCCCAGGGGCGGTGGGAAGAAGTTTTTTTATCAAGTTTGTTCCATCCGGCATCGTTGGCTGGTTTCGTTTTTATTTTTTGAGGATCTTTTTTATTGGGCATTGTTCAGCACCTCAAAATTAGTGTTTATAATCTCTTGTGTAAAAGCGTGGATGTCATTTGCTCCGTTACTTTTTGGGGCAAATGTAAACACAGGCGACATGTTTTTGGCTGACTCTGCAAGGTGAGTGCTTCGACTAATGACTGTCTTTAATAGTTGTCCTTTGTAGTTACCATCTTGAAGTCGTCCAAGCGATTGTTGGCAAATGTTGTTTCGGATGTCAAAGTTATTAGCGACTAATTTAATCAATGGGGCAGTAATTGGAATTTGCTTGAAATAGTCTTGTAAGGTCTCGATGGTTTCCTGTAGGAGTGAGAGGGAATGGTGAGATAAGAAGTCTGTTAGTATCGGAGCAATGATCACGTCAGATGCAAATATCCCGTTGACATTTAGGAGGTCGATAGAAGGCGGCGCGTCCAAAATAATGAAATCGTAGTTGTGCTTGATGGGTTTAATTAGATTGCTCAGGCGGTTAAATTTTCTTTCAACGCTGGTCTCTGATGCAATCACGAGTGAGACTGCTGTGACATCAAGCGAAGATGGGATCAAGTCAAGAGTTGGGGAGAGGGGTATAATCGTTTCTTTCATGGATGCTGCTTCATCGTCTTCCCCATAGAAAACATTCCAAAGTGTGTTTAAGTTTTCTTCGTCGGCGTTAGGAATGCCGAAACACGTTGTGAGATGTGATTGGCCATCAAGGTCAATGGCCAATACTCGATAACCGATACGCGAGAGAGCCCCGGCAAGGTTAAAACTAAGTGTGGTTTTTCCAACACCCCCTTTGACCAACCAAAAAAATATTGATAGGGGGGTGCGTTTTGAAAGTGGTCGAAATCGTTCCCTGGCTTCAAGAATATGAGAAATGTTATAGCGACGTCTCGTAGATTTACCCCAGGGGAGGCGATCAGGAGCTAAACCTTCTTTTTCCCATTTGATGACTAAGCTTTGTGAGACCCCAAGGATATCTGAAAATTCTTGACGGTTCATGGTGTAATTTTGTGTTAATTCAATAGGATTCATAGTGTGCGGCCAAGTGTAAGTAAAATGCCTACAAAGAAGATAATTACTTACATACCAAGAGAAATAGAATAAGTCAATAAAAAACTAATGTATCAAAGGAAATAAGGTTATGGAGGTTAACGACTGTATAGGCAGAAAAGAGATTTCAGGGGGGGGTGTGGGATGTCCCACACCCCCCCCTGAAATTAGACATATGGGTATTGTCCCTAGTCTTGAAAGTAGGTATTTAAAACATTGATACAACCTCAGATGAGAGGAGAGTAGTAATGAAAAATTCCTAAACTTAAGGGGTGTGGGACGTCCCACACCCCTTAAGTTATCATTTAAGAAAAGGCATATCTCATTTTAAATGTCTACCTTAACAGTGCGTGAGTTGTCTTTACATCTCAGTATTTATGGTGGTTTTCCTTGTTAGAAAGTTTCATGGTTTAGGTGATAACGTCGCGACCTATCGTCTCATATATTTCCCATGTATTCGATCAGCTACTAAGACTATTTCTGCTTCTGGAACGAGTAAAATGTTCATCCCTGCAAATGTATGGCCTATACAGCAACCACCTTCATCCATATTCTCTGGATGAGCACAGTCTTGAATGATCCCGTTATCTACCCATACTTGTAGCTTGTAGTCATACCCATTCCAAACTCGTTTGTTTTTAATCTCGTCGCAGATTTTTCTTGTCAATTTAAGACTCTATGAGGGCGGGATCTTCAGAAAACGAGATCCTGACCGTTTTGTCGATATGTTGTACAACACATTGGCTCATATATTTCCCAATAGATTCATTTTTCTGATCTGCGGCAAGGGTAATTTTTGCTTGTTGTGTCGTAGAAAATTGTTTGAGAGAAATTGCATCATCAGGTTTTGGTTTTTTATCATTTTTATCTCTTTGTTTTTGTTCTGGCATTTTAGTCTCCTTTTAGGATTTTTGAGGGAAGATTCGTGTTTTGGTTGCTTTGTTATCCTGAAACAATTCTTTAATACTCCCAATAGATCCGAGCAGCGCAGTAGCTTCATAGGGCACATAGATCACTTTATTGTTTTGCCCAGATACCATTTCCTTGAAGGTTTCAATGTAACGCATAGCAATGAGATATTGAGTTGGATCCCCTTTCGAGCTTTCAACAGCTTCAGTGATGACATTAATAGCAGCAGCTTCGGCTTCTGACCTTAGTCTCAAGGCTTCTGCTTCTCCAGTTGCTATTTTGACAGCACTTGTTTGAATTCCTTCAGCTTTGTAGATGGATGCTTTTTTTTCTCCCTCTGCTTCTAATTCCGTTGCTCGTTTTGTTCGTTCGGCCCGCATCTCTTTTTCCATTGCATTTTTGATATCTGCGGGGGGGTTAACATTTTGCAGTTCTACACGGGTGACTTTTACACCCCATGAGTTTGTTGCTTCATCAAGAGTGATTTGGAGGTTTGAGTTAATTTCATCTCGTGAGCTTAATGTTTGATCTAGAGTCTTTTCTCCGATAAAACTACGCAGTGTCGTTTGCGTAAGTTTTTCAAGGGCATCAGGAAGGTTTTTAATTTCGTAAAAAGCATCTTTCGTATTGAAGATTTTAAAGTATAAAATTGCATTGATTTTCATGACTACATTATCTTGAGTGATAACGTTCTGTTCTGGAAAATCATACACAGTCTCTCGCATATCAATGCGAGCGATGGTTTTTGTTTCAATGACTTTATTTCCATTTAGGTCAGTTCTTATGTATTTCCATTCAACTTCTCGAACCGCTTCCATAATGGGCCAAATAAAATTAATCCCTTTATGAAGGACACGGTTAAATGCTCCCATTCTCTCCACTACCATTTCTTCGGCTTCTTGCACAATGACAAAGCCTTTTAAGGCGAAGACGGCAACAAATAAGAGCAAAAAAACCCAGATAAGAATAGATGCCATTTTATAAATCCTTTCTTTTGACGGTAAGTGTTGCACCGGAGATCGCGACAATTTCAACAAGTGTATCGGCTTCGATAATTGTGTTGTCGGACGAAATCCCAATCCAATAACTTCCTCCAGTAGAAACCCTTCCTAGTTTCATCTTTGGGTCAATCATCTCCATTACCATGGCAGTTTTACCAATCAACGCTGCAGCATTGGTTTGGTTTTCAGGTTTTGATGGATAGAGGAACTTCAGGGCAAGAGGTCGAATTGTAATGAAAAAGAGTCCAGAACCTGAAAATAGGATTAACCCCTGAATGCCAGGACCCAGACCAAAGTATGATGCGAGTGCAGAAATTAGGCAGGAGATTCCGACCCCTGCGAGGACAAATCCTGGAATCAAGGTCTCTAAGGTAAGCAGAGATATCCCAGCAATGAACCAGATTTGCCAAATTTGTAGTGCGTCGATCACGTTAGCCTTGATTCCTTTAGTTAAAAATCATTTCGATTATTTTTGTGTCGCAGACCCGCTGTAAAGTAGAGTCAAATATGCATGCTTTCCCAACAGCCGTGATGGGCCCGCTAGGAATTGAAACCTTCTTACCGATCTGAGTGCTGGGTTGGTTGCAGGTAAGAGAGGAAAAACCTCCACTGGGTGTTTCATAAGTGCAAGAGGCTTGACCTGTCGTATTGCAGGTATGGTTTGGCAGTCCGCAATTGAGTCCAAACACTTTAGTGAGATTCGAAGTTGTTTTGGGGTTATTTGTTAGGTGAAGCTCAAAGGTATAGATCGAACTGGGTGAACTGAATCCTGTTGTCCAATCTAGGGTCATGGATTCACCGTCAGATAAATTTGGAGGGAGTATTTCAAATTCATCTAAGACAATAAAATCAGAGGATGAAATATTTGGATTAGAGGGGCTGCTTCCTCCACTATTCCCACTGCTTCCGCATCCAGAAAGTGTTAGTCCAATGAAAAACACGGTAGCAAAAAGTGAAAGTTGTTTTGAAGGGTTCATAATTTTAGTTCCTCTCATATTTGAGTTGGTTTAAGATGGAAATTACTTTTTTTGCGTAGATTATTTGTTTATTTTCGCTAACAGCGTTGTAACAGCCGATGCCTTTCCAGTTCAGTCCATGTTGACGAATACATTGCGCCAATATCCATGCGCCAACCTTGACGTTTTGGCATGGGTCTCCTAATGATTGCCAGACATCTGATCCCAGTTTTCTTGCCCATGATGTGTGAATCTGCATCAGGCCAAAATCGTAGTCGGTATTGGATCTAAAGTTAATCGCAAGAGGGTTAAAATCTGATTCGACTTTGGCAATTGTCCAGAGTAGCTGAGGTGGAACATTGTAAATTTGTCCAGCTTCCTTGAAACAGAAGGCTTTTGATCGAGCTGGAAGGCATAAAATTCCAATGAGAAGGATAACGATCACTGCAAGCCTGTGCTTCCTTGGCTTGACATTAACGTTTGTGCGGAGTAGGTTTGATTTGACGTTAATATTTAAGTGAGGGCTTGTCATGGTTGGTCTGGGTTTAACGGTTTTATTGAGTGTTTTTATCGTCATATTTCTCAAAAAATTTTCTCCGGTGGGCTTTGTTGGTTTAAGTTCTGTCATGAGTGAATCCGTCTTAGATGACCAAAGACCAACGTATGATCCCTTAGATATGAATAACCCGATAAACCATGGTATTTCTCCAGGCGATGTAGGCTATGAAGATTAGTGATCGTTAGATGGGTCTTTTTTTTTCGATAACGTGTTCATAGCTTCAGTATTTTCTCTAAAAATTCCTTTAAATTTATCTGCCCCAAATTCATCGCTGTTGCTCGTTCTTGCTTTGTTGTAGATGTCCTGGGAGAATTTGGAAATGTCGTTTGTAATGAGAGTGGCCATTTCTTCCTGGTTTAATCCAAGGTCTTGTCCCCTATTGTAGGAAGATCTGATCTGTTGATCGTATTTTGCGGTAAGGAGATCAATGGACTCGTTTTCTCGATGCGACCTCCCCACTGAGGTTCTTGCGGTTACTCCAGGGATAGGTACATAACCTCCACCTTCATGACTTGTGTGTCCTACATCGCTCCCTTGTAGACTTAGAAACGGTTGCATATCTGTTGAAAGCGCTCTCGCGGTTGTTGCGACATTGGCATCAAAGGCCTTGGGGTTGAATGTGCTCATTCCAGGGTCGGAGATAAAAGCGGCGAGCCTAGAGTCGTTGTTGAGCGCCATTTGAGCGCTTGATCCAACTTGGATGCCGTGGTCAACGACTTGTTTTGAGACATCCTCGTTAATATAGCTACTTCCAACCGTTTCTTGGCGATGTGCCTTAAATATTGCTTCCATTCCGCTTCGGGAGCTTGCAAAGTTCGTTTCTGTTGCAGAGCCTCCAGAATTAACGGATATATTCGTGAGGTTTTCGTTTGTATCACTTGAGCTTGAGGTGACTTCGGCGGATTTTCCGGTTGCAGCGGTTGTTCTTAATGCATTTGCAACATGACTTGGCCCATTTTCAGAATTGATTTGTTCGGCCAGTGCTTCAAGACCTTTTGGCCCAAGCGTTTCTTTTCTAAAGATGCCTTTTCCGACCTCCCCACGGGAGATATCCAGTCCGAGATGTGTGAGGTTGCCAGACGAATCTTTGACCAGACCTGTTTTGGATCCTCCAGAATTTGATCCGGTAGTATCAAATTCAAATACGTCAGTGTCAGAGTTGAAGCTGGATTTTCCGGGTGAACCTGAAAACCCCTTGTTCAATGAACCTTCAAATTGAACCTTTTGATTGTCGGTCGAGGTTCCAGTGACCAGAACCTGATCTCCAGTCATTTTTACTTCGCCGCTTTGTAGGTGAAACGATCCTTGTGGTGTCTCTACAGTAAATCCGTTCCTTGATGTCGGAATTGTGGCATTCGCAAAATCTTCACTGTTTACCGTTGCGGTATCAGTAGCATGGAACGTCCCCTTGCCTGTATTGGGATTAATATCATATTTTGCGATCATTCCTGGCTTCATGAATTTAGCGGCATTTCCATGGCCGTTTGCAGTAGCAATTTCTTTTAAATCCTCAATATTGTCATTTGTGACCGGTCCAGCAAATGACATTTGAGAAACTTGGCCTGTTTTTGAATCGAATGATTTTCCTGTGAGGTGCATTCCTCGAACGACACCCTGATGTCCCTGATTTTGTGCGAAATCGGCCATCTCTGGCGTAATGAGGTTTCCGGTAGCGTTAAAGCCTGCGGTCTTACTTGGGGTATCGAGGCCAAGCACTTGTTTCCCGAATTCGCTCTCTCCTTTGACACGTCCGTATCGAGAACTTCGTTCTAAGTGTTCCGCTTGTTGTCCTGCGGTATTCAAGTTTCCCCCAGCGGTCTCATCCGCAAAATCTTTTCTTCCTCTTGCAGTACCTACTGAAAACTCGGATTCGGTTTTACCGGTAGCAAAACCAACTTTTTGATCACCCAGGCCTAGACCACTCCCAATGGATTTAGCCCCCGTATTAGTTCTAGCAGTAGTTCGTTGATTGAAATCAAATTTATGGGCGTTTGACATAACAGGCGGTGCTTGTTCCATCGCATTTATCTTATTGGCAGCGCCTTCAGGTTTTGTAACCTCTCCAGCTTTTTCTCCCATCTGTTTTGCCGTTCCCGTTTGCAGTGAAGCAAGCTGGGCAAGAGCATGACCACTAACTTTTGTGAAATGAATTGTTAAGACCGTGGCCAACAGGAGGCCTGACCACCGAATTGCGCCAAAAGCGGCCAGAGTTTTAAGTGCTCCGGTGCCAAAAGATGATATTGCAGTAATACCTAATTGGTATTGCCTGATTTCTTCAAGCGCTGTATAGGCATAGTCAAGCGCGAACTGATGGGCAATCGCATCAGTCACCCCCCAAGCGGTGAGCCAAAAGAAAAAAGCGACCATGATGCCGAGCGCTCTAAAAAATATCGGAGTTGGAATAAAAATGACGATTATGGGAACAATCCCGATGGCGATTGCAGTCGTTACTCCCTTAATAATAGGGATCCATGCGTTGGCGATAATGCCCGATGACATCATTGCTGTGCCCGTATCCCGAGATCCAAGGATCTGAACTGCTGTGTCTGGGCTGGATGCGAGAACGACATTGTTTATTTCGTTCGCCACCAGTTTTTGTCGATAGATTTGTTCTATGGGAAAGGGTGACCCTATAAACCAGGAAACCGTCTCTTCAAATGCGTTTTTGCAAGCAGTCAATTCCGTTGAGATACTTGGGTCAAACCCACTTTCTGCGCACCTGGAACGAATCGTCGAAGAATATTGTGATGGATTCGTAAGGGCTGATTGAATCCTGGTGTTGGCTTGAGTACAGCTTTGTGTCGCACCTTCCGGGGTTGCATTGTTGTAAAATACAGTAAAAATAGAAGGATTCGTTGCTTGGTCAAAAAGAGGCAGAAAATCATCCGTATTTGAAAATTGATTTATCGTGAGTGTTGTGCTTGGGCGATTGAGTTCAAAAAAGATGCAATCACTGATATAGTTTTTGACACTTAGGTGGAGATATTGATCTCCGAGTGTCACCCCTTTTTTGTGTAGGTTCAAGAGCATATCAAACCCAACACCACCAGCTTGGGCTTGATACCCGATAGGATCCCCTGAGGTTGAAACAATGTTGATGAGACCTCTTTCGATTAGATTAAGAATTCCGGAAATAAGAATGATCCCGTTTGGTACACCTGAAACGGGTTTATATTGGTTTTTTACTTCATCGTATATATGGAGTGTGCCTGTGGGGAGAATCAACGAAAAATAAAAAATTAAACCCGCGAAAAAGGGGATAACCCACGAGAAAGAAGAGAATGGCCCTTGTCGTTCGGAGAAATATGGCGATATGCCTCCAAAAAGAATTCCGAGCACGATGATGGCAAAGAAGAGTCTATGATAAGCATTATCGCTGAAGATAAGGGCAATTTTTTCGAAGGCGGTGACAATTGGGCCAAAGCCGTTGTAAGTGTAATATTCCATATCCAAAGCAAAGCTTGGCGAGACATAAAAGAGGGAAAAAGATATTGTTAGAAACAAGAGTGCAGAGAACCTCATGTACTAGTTTCCCCCTACGGCCATATTGACAAGAGATGGTGCAAATGATTTGGAGAGGGAGGCCCTTGCGGTTTGTGTAAATTCTTCGTAGCGTTTTGCAATGTTCTGAAGGCCGTTGATTTCTGTCGCCTTACCAAAATAGGACTTCTTAAGGCCATCAAGGGATCGATGGATGCCTTTCGAGAGTTCTTCGCTCTTTTTTATGGCTGAATTAAAGAGTGTGACTTGGCAACGGGTGCCTGTCGCGACCGTCTTTTTGGAAACGATGTCACTTGCGGTACTCAGGCTGGTTGTAACCGCATGGTACATATCAGACATCATGCTGAATGCGTAAGCGCGCGCTGTTAAATCGGCTAAAGTAGAAATGGTGTTCGTCGTCTGGCCCGTGACAATGGAGAATTTGAGTGTTGAGTAAATTGGGAGGGGGATCGAATTAATAAAAGTGTTTTCCTCAAGACTTAAGGGGCTTTTTGCTTCCATTTTGTCTGAGATCGTTTGAAGTTGTGTACTTGCCCATAGAATGAGGTTTGCGTTGCTATCGGTAGTGCGTGTGCAGTTTCCTCCGTTTGATGGTCTGACATAGATTTCACCCGTGAAAAAATTATCGATACTATCAGGTTTATTTTCCTTACAGCGTTCAATCATATGGGAGGATATTTGTGTTGTCCCATTTGGCGAGGTGTCGTGAGTGATTCCAATATCTCCGACAAACCCACGGGCTAAATCAACATAACTGGTGGGATAGCCCCTCTTATTGGCGATAGCTTCCAAGACCGTTGTGCCTGGGGTTCCGAAAACATCTTTAAGGTCGGCGGGGCAGGAGTCAATTTGGGCAGAATCGTTGACCGTTGGTTGGCCTCCTCCGGCATTCCATGTGTCTTTCAAATCTTCGCGGAGGTCGTTAAGACCCGTTTGGAGTGAAAATTCGCTTTCGGCATCAGCTCGAATTTTTGCATTTTCTCCGCCAGCGCCCGAGTAAAGTTTTGCGACCATGAGTTTAGAGGCCTTGCAATCATCAAATTGGAGATTGTTTAAGGAGTCTGTAATGGCCGCTAGACTTTTGACCACTTTTGCACAGGGTTCGCAGAGCACATTAAGGGCCAGATCAAAAGCAACGGCGGGTGCGTTAGTAATCATGGTTTCAAACTTTTCTACCAAACGATCCACATTCAGAAAAGAGATTCCACCAGCAAACATATCGATGCCGCCGCAACCCGATTTTATTCGAGGGAGTTGTGCAGAGACGAGATAGTCGTTTCCGGTGTTCCAGCGGGCAGAAAAACTTCCCCCGCTTAAATAATTCCTTTTCTGTCCTTCAAATGAACCCGCATTGGTTACTGTCTTTTGTTGCAGCCAGTCATCTACCCAATCTGCTTCTACCGAATGAACCATCAACAAAAGAAATAAAATACTCCAAGTTAATATTTTCACTTTGGAACTCCATTGTCATGGGCCAGCCGATGGCTTGTTTGAAAGGGGGCAGTGGCATCGAATCCGCCCCCGCGTTGAAATTCATACATTGAGTAGGATGTTGAGTCCGTCTCTTTGTTTAAAAGACGCATCCCCCGGTAAAGCCTTTTTTCAAGCTCTTTGACGGAAATAACTCCTGCAGATATGGGCATAGTTTCTTTTGATACTTTTGAGACTAGAATAAGGTAAGGGACGGCGTGAACACCCATTTCTTTAGCGAGTTTTGGGTGTTTGAGAATATTTATTTTTTTGACTGGCCAGGGGTGTCGGCTTTGGAAAAGTTTGAGAATATTATTTTGTTCATCGCAGAAATGGCAAGTGGGTGAGAAAAAATAAACTAAAGCAAATTTATCTATAGATTGATCGATTTTGAGTTTAACTTCGGCCATTTGTTGTCGAATCTTTGCGTTTCGACCGGGGATAACCGTGGGGAAATCTTTTTCTAGCGATAAGCGTGGGTATTTTTGAACGGTCATGATGCTCACATTGGTATAGGCACGCGCTTTCCTTCTGGCAATATCTTGAATGACCAAGTAGTCACGGACATCATCTTGTTTTAGTGTCATTACGGCCTTTTTGTGAATATTTTTTAGAAGAGCCTGGAAATCATCCGGATGCATATCCCATAACTTTTGCATGGGATAGTCCGATAAATTTGGGATTACCCTTTTTTCTTCTGGATCTTTTTCAGGGGGTTTTACTTCATACCAGTGCCACCCGATTTTCGGGCTGGGTGAAACAGGCTTTTGAGCCATTGCTTCTGCTGCGAATAAACCATAAACAATAACCAATAAACTAAATAAAGGGATAAGCAATGGCTTCGACATTTTTCACCTCCATAAATCCGTAATATCGTGAGTCGTAACTATCGACATGATGGGAATAGAGAAATATTTTCCCATCGGGGATAACACCTTCATAAACAAAATGATCTAGTTCTTTTCCATCAAGGGTGTATTCTTTTGCGACTCCGAGGTATATTCCGTTGCAAAAGTAGTAGAGGTCACGAACAGTCAGTTGATCGCCTTCTGCACAGGCGATTTTTTTAATCACTTTTTTGGCATTCTTAGTGAGGTCGGTATGTAAGGTGAAAAGCACAAAACGACCCCTTTTGATGATGTCGTTTGTTGGGTATCGATCAAGAAGATAAATTCGGCTTCTAAGGGAAGGTGTGATTGTGATACTAATGCGTTCGGGGATAGGCCGTGTAACCAACAGAAGCGTTATCATAAAAAGTCCAAAGCTAATAGGTGAGGGATTTTTCATCGGTGACCACGACCTCTTTGATAAGGATTGTTGTGTTTTTTGGTATGGATTTAATTTTTTCTGATAATGTTCTTATATTTATTTTCATGGTTTCTTGGTCGATTGCCCCTGAAAATGATAGTTGTTGTTGCGTTTTGATGAATCCTTTCAAGTCAACCGTGACGATTTTCAATGCGAAATGGGTGTCATAGACATAGAAGGAGAGTCCCGCGATCAGGATTGAGACAAAGGACGACACTAAGATGGTTTTTAGCCAAGCAAAAGTAGGCGGTCTTTGTTTTTCGGCTTGTGTTTGTTCAGGTGTTGGTTTTGACCTTACTTGATCTTCATCCATGGCTTACCTCTGTTATTCGTGAAAACTTGAGTGAGTTTTTGAAGTGATGGTTTCTTTGTGTGTCGGTAAAGTTCCTCGATGAGGTATCTCAGAGAAGCATCTCCATAAAGTATGTAATGAAGAGGCGCTTCACCTAAACCTTCGCTACTATCCGGGTCTTGGTTTTGATAGGCAGGGACATAGACCAAAGCGGGAACACGTTTTATATCGTATTTTTTATAGAGCAGAGGATCGATATACATGTTCAGGGGGCGTGCCGCGCATTTTTCTTCTTTTAAACGGCAACCTGGATTTAAGACCATGATATTTGAGATAAATTCGAGAGTTGGCCCGGCTTTTTTCATGCCGTCAATAAACCCCCGCATGACCATAGAGATATTCGGATCCCCAAATTGTTCTAGATTTGCAGCATAGGTCCGCAGAGTTTGAAGTGGGATGGAAGAAGAAACAAAAAGGTAGATTCTTTCTGTTGAGGCCAAGGTTTTTTGAGGCCCTGGCTTGTCAGGATCACCTTGTTTGAGATCTTCTGTGGGTAAATTGAAGACTTCTTTTTTTATCCTATTTGATTCTTCAGTCAGTTTTTTTTGATAATCTTCTGAACGGACAAAATGATTTAGGTTTTTTGCAATTTTTTTCATTTCTGGTGATTTCATAAACGGTTTTTTATTGGTTTTTTGAATATATTCACTGTTTTGAAGAAGGTTGTGTACATCGTTGAGGTTGATGCCTTGGATAGATTGTTCTTGCCATAGTTTTTTTCCGACAAAAATTTTGACAGTTTTTATCGAAGCATTCAGGGTTACTTTAGTTCGACTGAGCATTTGCACACATTGTTTTGTGGCTTTGCGGAGGATGATTTTGTCATTTCTAATTTCTTCAACAACATGACAGGGTGATGGGACCTTGATGAAGACCTCATGTGTGGAGATAGGTTTTGAGGTTTTAGCTTCGGGTTCGGGTAGGATCAAGAGTAATATAAATGCAACGATCCAAAAGAGAAGGATGAATTGTATCTTTCTGTTTTTTATTAACTTCATCTATTATCCTTTTGTTTAAAGAACACAGCACGCTCTCTTTCTGAAAATCATCCATAAAAAATTATCGCTTGAATTTGGACCGGGAGAGAAGGGTAGGTTTTTGAGCTGCCCCCAAACCATGCTAGACCGACCGATGGGGTGGCAGGTAAAATCTCGAATCGGTTTTGCGATATGAATTCTGTAGTTATGTTTCACCCAGATGGGAGTAGGGATACAGCCGCAAAGATATATTCCGACATCGCAGACAAGGAGTTGACGCGATAATTTGAAAATCATTCGCGCTGCAATAGCGGCATTTGCTTGAACATAAACGTCATCGTTTACGTGGCCGGTTAGCGGATAAGCAGACCCCCAGGAACCCATACACCAGTAGAGTGCGCTGAGCGATAGTCCAATATTTGCGGAAACACTGTCTGCGATACAAGCCAATTGTGCAATGGGGTTTGCAAAAAGCAGCGCTTCAGGATTGATCACAAAGGCCAGCATGTCATCGTTCCAAAGTGGATCAACCTCCGTTATATAGAGCAAGTCAAATCCACTGGCTTCGAGACAAATAATATCGATAAGTAATTCCATCACAGCCCAAGCCGGAAAGATAAAATAATGGGCTTGGGCGAATGTGGAGGTATCGACGTTCGAACCGCTGGATTGCTCAGAATGTGTTCCGCTCAAAAATCCAGGGTTTGGATTGACCAGTGGGATTCCTAAGCTTGGAAAGTAAAAAGGGTCTTTGACGGTTTCCACAAAGCGTGCGGGCTCCCAAAAAGCAATGGGAATCCCAACGCGGGGGGGGAGAGGGGGTGGCAAAGGGCATACACAAATCGGGGTAACAGCCATATCGGGTGCATCCATAACCATTCCTGGTACAACCGTGACGCCACCAATCCTTATGGGGAATACACAATTCCAACAAATATCAGTGACCGGATTGAGGGGGACTCCGTAGCCAAGGGAATGCGCTTTGTTTGGACTGAGCATAAGAGAAGAAAATAGGACGAGCGTAAAAATAATGGATTTAAGGGTTCTACTATAATGCAATTTCTTGGACCTCCATGAGGGATTTTTTTTGCATCACAACGGAAGGCACTGTTTTAAGCTTGAATCGATCTATAATTTTCTGATTTGCATAGAAGACAGGACGTTTGAGGTTTTCAGAGAGTTCAAAGTAAGGTCCTTCAGTCAGTAGCAAAGTGACCTTGGTATCTCCTGCGTATTTAGAAGCTTTAAACCATTCGACTTGTTCAGTATCGTTGCCGTTTAAGACAATAATGATTGTTGGAACAAAAACATGGTCAAGGGGGTTGAAGGCATATCCGCGAGGATAAAGGATGCCTCCATTTCCGTCAGGGATGTCAGTATTGAGGATGTAGCTCATATTGACCGTAAAGGTATTTGTTGTTTCAGAACGAGGAAGAGTCTTAAGGTTTGGCGGTCGGTAGGATTTGACCGTTTTTTCGTATTTTTCTTTGTTAAAAAATTGTTCCCAATCAACCTCTTTGGTGCGTTTTTCAATCTCACCAAGTGCATCGGGTTCAAGGATGGGATAGGTCGTCCCGAAGGTCCCCAAATTTTTAGCAAGAAGTATTGTCGGGAGGCTGAGTAATGGTAGAAGAACCAAAAACAGCAAGTGTTTATTAAATACTGGGATATCTGAAATCTTCATTAGATCTATTGCCTTATTGGATGTTGTTGTAAAAATCATTGATTTTTGTTCCCATATCATTTTTTATCTGGGTTTGTGTCTTTGTTGTGATATCACCGAAGAACTCTGAGAGGTCAATCAGACTAAAATCAATCATCTGAAAATCTTCTGGTGAGAAACCGGTACAGTTTGGTTCTGCTGTGCTTCCCCAAGCGCCGCTCGGATCAAATGTTTTCAATTGAGGCCGTCCCTGTTCGTGGATGATTCGGCCTAGTTTTCCACCAAAAGAACAATAGACATTTTCTTCTTGGACACATCCAAAGAGAGGAACATTTCTGATGCATTGGGTCCCGATAGAGTGTGTTTGCCCGTTATCTCTAGCATCGTTTAATGCGCGTTCGTTTGATTTGCAATTTTTTAAAAAATCCAAGAGTGAAGATGAGCCATTAGAGCAGCAATTAAACCAACCTGTGTTCGAACCCGCGGGACGGCAGCTCGCAGCTTTTCCGTCAAAAATCCGGATCTGACCTATACACTGACCCGAACTTGGGTCGGTGGTGCCATCACAGATCATTCCTTCCCCTGCAGACTTAAGGACTTCCATCATGGCGGCGGCTTCGGCAAAATCGTTTTGGCATTGGCAATCTCGGACTAAAGTTTCACCTGAGACTAATGGACAAGTGGGTGTTCCTGATACAAGGGGGCAGGTTTTGTAGAAGACATCGGTCGTATTTGTAGTTGTCCTAAATTGAGAGGTGTTTCCAGTGAGTGATGCTTGAGTATCTATGGCTGGTTTGCTGGTCTTACAGGACATTTCGCAGGGGCCAATGGATGGTGTGGATGGAAAATCGAAATCGTTGTTTTCCGAAACCCAAGTCCCTCCGTCTTTTCGGAGATCTTCATAATAGAAGTTTGTCGGATCATGAACGATATTATCGGTAACGGTTTCTAATCGCGTTTGCGCATCACTGAAATCATAGGTTGTTCCTGTTGCACAACGGTAGGTTCGGGATTTTTCCCACCAGGTTCTACATTCGACATAAGATCCAAGGCTTCCGTTAAAAGTCTGGCAAGATGATAACGGACTGAGATTGCTTGGGTTGTAATTTGCGTATGTGATGACGTTGTCAATTGTTTCATCTTTTATTTGGCAATTAGGGTCTATATCGAGACCAGTACAAGAGTCGTTTACCGTTTCTGAAATGTTGTCTTGTAGGTAGTTGAATTGGTAGTTCATCGTGTAAGAAGGGTTTAGACGCCCTGCACCATGACAGGTCATCACATTGACTTGTGTTCCTGCAGTATTGACACAAGTGGTTCCAGAGGCCGGGCAAGCACTTGTTGCATTTAAGCAATACTGGAAGGAAGTCGGCGGGCTGGGTAGATTAACAATTTCCAAGGTATGCCAGTCGTCAATACCCCCTGCTGTTCCACCTCGTTCGCAATTCCAATGTGGAGTGGTGTTTGGTGCAGTATCTAAATATTGTAGGTGATAGGTAACAGGGTCGAATTGATAGGCCCGGATAAATACGAAATGGTCGGAGCAAAGCGAACCTGTCATGGTGTTGTTGATCGTATTAGAAATGCTTGTAACTGTAATGATCCTATCTACGGTACAGGTGGGGTAGGAGGAAACAGCGGTACTGGATGCTGAAGAGCCTGTCATGAGGTTGTAATAACTGTCTGGATCTGCGCTTTGAACAGAGACTTCAGTCGTGGTGTCTGTTGCCATTGCGCCTGCATTTCCGAAATATTGTTCAGGATTATTTGTTCCGCTGGAAGAGGAGACCGCTGAGCAGTTCGCAGTGTTTTGGCCATAATATTCGACGGAAGATCCTGAGTTTGTCACATTAGATATGGCGAATTTAGGGTCAATGGCTTGAATAGATGCGGCAGCGCCTCCCCCTAAATCGTCGAGTATTTTCGGAAAAATTGTTGTGGAAGGGCTTCCGCAACTGGCATTCACACAGTAACAGCCACCTAGGTCTGTCATCAGTGCTGGTGCGAGTGTTACATTGATTGAAGAATTGCTCTGCCAGCGGTAATAATTACAGCTTGTCCATGTGCCTGGATCGCATGAGATAGCGCCGTTGGCGCAAACCCCGGAAATTTGGAACAGGGGCGTGTATGTGTAATCAATTACCCCGTCTAAATCAGTATCAATCTCGATTAAGGGAGGATTTAAGTCATCGGTGATTGCGATTGGATTTGTCGTTACGCTTAAAAAGGACCGGGTAGATGGGCATGAGAGTTGGGCATTAAAGGAGGTTGAATCATCCAGGGACCTCATTTGTGTATTGTTATTTATGAGGGGGTTTGTACTTCTATTTTGAATGTCATTAGTTGAACCCATGCGTTCTAAAACCCAGTTCCCAAGATTACTCCCTGTGTCTTTAGCCGTATGACTCGTAGCTAAGAGCAGTGTCGGCCAGCTTATTGGGGAAAAACACAGCAATACGGATGCAAATCGGATAATTTTCTCTACACCCTTAACTGCGATATCGTCTGACCATTTCGGCC
This sequence comes from Flavobacteriales bacterium, assembly GCA_003232435.1. Taxonomy (GTDB): domain Bacteria; phylum Bacteroidota; class Bacteroidia; order Flavobacteriales; family Flavobacteriaceae; genus Aurantibacter_A. Next base: position 17,119 of record QIJL01000403.1, read on the forward strand.
AGTGCATCTTCATAAGGCAATCCCTGTGTGACAAGTGATTCAATTTCTGAGACTTCTTTTTTTTCAGATGTGTAGACATAATAGGAATAGGGATCGACCACGAGGCGAACAATCCCTGTGCCAAAGGGTGTCTCCATGAATATTTCGGAATAATAAGGTTTTTTGCTTTTTGTACTTTTTAGCAATTCAAGTAAAAATGGATCAAAATCTATCAACTTTTCTTCTTGAGATTTCTCAAAGTCGATAGATTCCAGGAAATATTTAAAGGCGGAATTAGAATTGATTACATCCCCAATTGCGCCCCACTTTTTCAAGTCAAGAGCAGATTGTGTGATGATCCCAAAACTACCTCCATATTTTCGAGCCCGCCTGTAACCCCCCTCTATAACCCCTTCTAAAGCCATCAATTCTCCGCCTTCCCCTAAGAATTGTGCAGCTTCATCAAAGGTGATGATTCTTTGTCGATCCTTTCTGGAGAGATAGAGATCTTGTGTTACGGCGTTGACGACTTGAAGCGTGATTACCTTGAAAAGTTCTGGTTGAGATTTGAGGTTTTCAAGTTCGAGCACAACAAATTCATCTTTAGCAATATCTAAGGTCGATGGGCCATTTACCCATCGACCGTAATTCCCTTGAGTTGTAAATTCAAACAGGTTGAATGCCATTTCATGAGCGAGACCTTTTAGACCAGTAAGATCCATTGTTTTATTGTTTGCTTTGTCAGGAAATGTTTGGAAATAGTCATAGACCAGATCGATATGGTTTTCATTTTCGGGTTGAGCTTCGTAGGCCCATGTTGCTGCCCCCTTAATTAGGGTCCTGATGGTTTCTGCTTTTTCAGGAGGGACGGAGTTGGTGGCGGAGTAGATCATTTGTAGAATGATTGCGGTAATGATAGAAATATCTTCTGAAAAATCTCGTACATTACTGAAAGGATTGAGACAGACATTTGATTGTTGATCAAAATCGAGATATTTCCCATTGAACATTCGGGCAAGTTTTTTAAAACTGCCTCCAATATCAATAATTCGGATGATTGCACCACTTGCGTAGTAGTTGTACAGGAGGTAATTCATGAAAAAAGATTTGCCGGATCCTGATCCTGCGGTGACAAAGAAATTAGAATTATTGACGTGTTCATCAAACATATCGATCCCACAAATCTGACCTTTTCGCCCTGCAAACGCAATGACTGGGGATCCACCTCCGGCAAAATCAGCTTGTACGGGGAGAATGGAGGAAATCGCATCGGTTGGAGCGGTAAAATCCCGTTCTAACAGATCAATATTTTTGTCTTGGTCGTATAGGCCAAAGGGGAGGCTACTAAATAGTAGAATTGGTAGAATCCCTCGGTCTTCCTGCATAACGAATTCTTTTGCTTGCCATATCCGTTTTATTCGGGCTACAGCATCAATTAGAATTTCTTCATTCTTGTGCCAAACCCAAAGAATGGGGATAATTTTAAAAAATTGTGTCCCCTTTTCGAGTTTGTCTGCTGCCCAAAGAAATTCATCCTGTTTGCGCGCAAGCGAGGGAGCAAAACTTCCAGAACCCCTTTGAACCAAAATAAGGTTGCATTTTTTATGCAAGGTCGCTTTTTGGTTTTCAAATAAGATGTTTAGGGTATAGAGAAATGGGGTTTTAATTTGATCGCCATCTGAACGTCCACCTTGATATCCTCCAAAGAGTTCATTGGTCATCATTGGGTCGACCTGTTTTGGAAAAGATTTTGGTGTGACACATCTGAAGTAAGTATCCCCCATCTTCAATTGATTCGTTTGATTCGATATGGGGGTTTCTGCAGAGATAATTTGTTTTCGTATAGGAATGTCATCAGTGTAGTGCAAATGGTCATGGCTTTTTTGTTGATTGAAAAACCACCACATCCAGTCAACCAGCCATTCAACAGCAAGTGGTCTTGGTTCAAGAGAAGCACCATATAATGCTTCTTCAACGCTTTTTCTTGTGTCTTCTCGATCGGTTGCTGAGAATCCTTTTGCAGAGATGGGAAATTTTATACTTACAAATAGTCGAAAGTTTCGGACGGGTATATTTGAAAGATTCTTTAAGCCGTTTGTTCCATCTTTGAGGAAGTTGCAAAATTCTTGAGTGGTCTTTTTTACGATGGGAAGATCCCGATTTTTTAAGTTATAAAAGGCATCAAGAAAAGGATCGATGTTGTCATCAGCGTACAATATAAACTGGAGGATGGTTCCTTCTGGAAACTCATATTGTATCAAGCCGTTGAGAGTTGCTTGCGTTTGCTCACCCGAGAAAGCCAATGGACTGCATTCCCAAATATAGCCATGTGTATTGTCTGTATTGGTGTAAAGCTTGGTTTCCGGGTTGTATGCTAGCCAGGGTAAATAATCAGACAACTTACTACGCTCAGTCATATTTTTTAAGTCGGCTGTGGTCATACCGCCGTTTGATCCGAAGATGTTCAGAAAATCGAATAAGGCCATTAATTTATCCTTTTAAGGTCCCCGGCAAAAGCCAGCCGCGTGTTTTTTGAAAGTGAATTGAGGAGGCCCCCATGTTTTCGCTTTCCTCTTTTTTGCGGGATTTCATATTAGTTACCTGGAAATACTTCTTGAGAATGGCTCCCAAAATTACGCTCTGTTAATTGGTTATTCAGCACCCATTTGGGTTGATCAACAATGATATAGACATAACGAGGCATGTAGAGTTCCGTGTCTTTCCCTTCATAGGGAAGGATAAGGACTCGAATGACTTGTGGAGGCTGGATCATCGGAGGTTTGGGTTCTTTTAAAATTCCGGTCATCTTTTTTATGAGGGCATTGAAATAAGTGACTTCAAAAACCTCAGTCTCATCAGGGGTGTTGAGTAGGTCAGAAATCACCTTCTCGGTCTCTGTTGATTGGCCCGCTGCTTTCTGTGGTTTATTTTCGTCTAAGTCTTTAGGGCCGTTAATGGATTCTTCGTAGGCCCCTGTTGTTGAAATACATTTTCCGCCAAAGGTTTCAGGACAAGAAAATTCAGCTTCATATGGGGTGAGATGTTGACAAGCGGAAAGAAATAAAAACATCCCAATTGTAATTACATTTCGCATAGTTCTTCTCCTTCGCAAGTCTCTTTTATTTCTAGGTGAACGCCTTCAGAGATAATGACGGTAACGGTCTGCCCCGGAAGCATTTCAATCACTGGTGTTGCCTGTCTCGCAAGTTCCAGGTAAAGCTTTTGAATTTCTTTACTTCCGCTTGCCAAGGCACCCCCTAAAGCAGCTCTTTCAATTTTGTCTGTATCGATAATCTGAGTAGTTCCCAGTGGACTGGTACTGCTAGTCCTTGCTGAGGTTGAGAGGGCATTGCCAGCACCGCCAAATAATCCAGCGATGGCGGCAAAAGCGATAGACTCACCCATTTTATGAACGACTCTTCCTTTAACGCCGTTTTTACTGGAACTACCGGCAACCCAGCCTTTGATCGGTTGATCAATGACGGAATGACCGGTTTTTGAGAGACAGGAGAGTGTGACTAACCTCAACATAACGGCTTCTTTTGAGAGTTTTCCGAAACCATGTGCAATGATAAAACACCCTTTTAAATTTGCCTTGATTCGGTTTGGCAGAATGGCAAGATTTTTAATTCGAAGCAGTACGGGTTCAGGTTCTCCGTTTGCCGATGCAACTGTCTCAGCATCAAGGCCGGTCAATAATGTTGCCTCCATAAAAGAAGGGGGTAAATAGATGCTGTTTTTTCCTTTTTTTTTATCTTCATCCAAAGGGCGGGTGAATTCATCCAGGAAGGGGTTGGAAGCAACGGTGATTGCACCAAAGCTTTCTTCTGTAAAATTGATGGATTTGTTCTCAGAGGCTTTTAAGGACAGTGGTTTAGGTGGTGGTGGCAGTGGCAGGGATAATTTATGATCTGGGGGAATTGGGACATCTAAGGTATTATTATTTTTGAGATCTAAATTAATCTGTTTGCCTTTGATGGCTTCAACTTCTTGTAGGAGTTTCTTGATTACTTCGTTTTGGTCTCTTACTGATTTTTGAGCTTCAGAAACCATGCTTTTTTGCAAGACGCCTGGATCAAGTATGATTTCTTCTCTTTGGTTGTTTTGATCAGAAACCAGAGATGACTTATCTTTCATGTTGTAAGCGATCGTAACTCCGCTTATAAAAAGGACAAGGCAAGAGACCAGAACAAATCTTCGTTTCTTAGCAGGGTTTAAGTTTTTCCAAATATCATTGAGATTAGCCATTGGATTGGCCTCCCTGACGCTCGATAATAATCATGCGAGCAGAATGGCCGGGTTTAAGCGATAAAATATCGATGCTTAGGCCCATCGGTCGACGCGTCAATTCGCTGCGTAAAAAATCGGATTCTTTTAACGGGATAGTGCGAGAGATATTTTTTGATTTCAGGAGATATTCTTTAATAATGAGACCTTCTCCATCAATTTTAATTGTTCGGCGATGTGTGATTTGAATGTCCTGGAAGATCGAGATCGGATTGTTGACCATGCTTACGGTAAAGCTATCAGGAATTTTATCTGTATAGACCGCTTTGATGATTTTGAGCACTTTTTCTTCGAGAGGCAGTCCGTTCAGAAAAGTGCGGTTTTTTTTGATTGTTTTTCGGGTATTACTGGCAAGCCGAATCGTTTTGGATGGTATTAATTTTGGAGTGACTATAATGTGGTAGATATTGTCATCACAATTTATAAAGAGTTCACTGGGAATGAAGGCATGCTGAAAGTCTGTTGGGCTTTTTTTGATAATTTTAAATTTCAGGAATGCATCTTTTTTTGTGTATTGGATCATGAGACCTTTTTCTTTAGAAAAGACGATATCAGTTATGGGTGTGGGACAAATGATCCGATTTGCATCCGTATTGCTGACCTCTATACTGGTTGCGATTTCAGGGAGAACCTGAATGATTCTTTGGCCGGGAGATTGAATTTCGGCAGAAAACCCCGGGCTTTGCAAAACAAAGAATGATAAAAGTGTCGAAATGATTAGATATTTCATTCGGGGATGCCTCTCTTTTGGTCTTTAAATTGTTGAATCGGTTGAGTCAAAAAAAACTTCCCGGCAACGAGTTCGAAATTAATAATGTAGATTCTTTTTTCACTCCCAATAGAGGATTTTGAGGTAAATTGCCTGTTTGTTCCATGAATTTCGATTTTGCCGGGGGATGAAATTATCTTTGAAATAAAGAAGCTGTTTGAGACCATCGATATTTCGATTCGATCAGCAAGGTCGTAAAGTTGTATCTTGGCTTCATCATAAGAATCTTCTGTAAAGAGTGTCAGTACGACATCAAATTGGCGTCTTGCATTGGAAGGAGTAAAGTTGCCTATAAGTTGGATGATATATCGACTATAAGCATCCAAGGTACTCTCGGAGGCTTGGTCTCCACGGATTTCAAATGGGGTCAGTAAGGGGAGTGGGATCAGTATTGTTGTATGCGAATCAAAGGATTTTTGAATTTCGAAAGTATTCCAGGCAACCAAAATCCCAATGATGACAACAATAAATTTTAGGAGTCTGTTTTCACCCCACATCGCGGATGTGGTGTTTAAATACCCTTTTGTGTTCATGGTTTTATCCTATTCTTGAAAGTTTTTCTCAAAATAGATTGGGTAACCTTTAAATTTGGCGAAACCGATAATGTAAAAAATGTGTTTAATAAACCCTCTCGGGTGGGAGCTTTTTATAGATTTTATGTAACAAGGCCCGATAACGATGAAGGGCAGAAACCAGATGCTGAAAATATTGGTGAGAAGATAAAATGCCACCCCGATCAGCAGTTCATCCGCTTCAAACCATATGATTTGAAAAGGTCTGGATAAATATAATGGGAAGCGGAATTTTTGCATTACCGACGACTCCTTTCTGCTCCCTAAGCCCGTGGAGGCTCAGGGAGCAGACGAACTGGGTTATAGGGTTGTAGTTAAATGATCATGCCAAAACTGGCTACAACCGCGTCGGCTTGTAGGAGGATTGCTGCCGAAACAAACGCGGCGATTGCTGGCAAGATCTCACTTTGAATAGCCCATTTACAGCCAAAGCCAACTGCAAAAATTCCAATGGCAAATCCGATTGGACCTTTAAGGATCTTATTCACAGTGATGTCATATGCGTCGTAGCCGAAATCTCCGGCTGTTGGGACAGCGATAGCCCAGGCGATTGAGGCCATGGCCAAAACAACCATCGTTGTCGTTACAGGCATCGATAGATTTGTCCTGGCAAAAAATCTTAAGATATCGGAACGTTTCAAAAAGCCCTGCATAAATTCTCCTTTCTGGGATTGAGGTTCAATGATAGGGGCCAATCTCAAGAGGGATCATCGAGAAGAAAAGCGATCTGCTTAAAATTAGCGCCGTTTACAAATTGGTTATTAATCCAGAGCGCGGGGGTTCCCCGGACATTTAATTGCTTTCCAATTTGTTCGTGTTGATTGAGGAGAGAAATGACGGCCTCCTCGTCGCACGGCTCTGGTAGGTTTTTGTCTAACTTGCCAGAGAGCGCATCTTTATATGCCTGTTGTCTATCTTGAGCGCAGAGAATATGTTGTGACTTTTTCCTCGCTTCTGGGTGAATTTCTATGATCGGAAAAAGAAAGACGTAACGCGTCAGGTCATTTCTCTTTTCAAAGTATTCATGCGTTTTTCGGCAAAAAGGACAATCAGGGTCAACGACTTCAATAATGATGTTGGGTCCATTCCCAATTTTAATGGCTTTGTCGAGCGGAAGGTCTTTGATCTTTGTTGAGGCGAGTTCGTTTTTTCTTTTCTCTGTAAGATTGACTTTATTGAAAGTCCAGAGCTCTCCAAAAAAGGTTATTTTTGTTCTGGGGTGATAGTAAACGACAGCATCTTTGATAGTAAGTTCATACACATCAGGAATATTTGTTTTTGCAATCCTATCGATTTCCATATTTGGAAAGTGAGACCGAATAAGCTTTGCGGCCTCAAGGGGTTCTTCATGGGCTCTAGCGATGGAAGAAAAGGAAATAAGAAAAAGGCTTACGAGAAAGAAGATGATGCAATGAAAAAGATATTTAATATTAGATCTTTTAATTATTGAATTCATACTGACCCTCCTTATTCGACAACAATCTCAACTCTTTGGTTGAGAGATCGTTTATTTGAAATCGGACAACAACTTCCCTTTCCTGACACACGTGTCGCCTGGAAACCTTTTGTTTGGAAAAATCGTTCTACGGCAAGCGCCCGTTGGATGGAGAGATTGGCATTGTATGTATCTGAGCCAATATCACTGGTATACCCAGATAGAGTGACGCTCTTTTTATTCTTGGTCGTATTGATCATTTTTAAGATCTCACCGAGTCGTTCGATACTATCGGGTGTGAGAATGTCGGAATCGAAAGTAAAATGGATTGTATGTTTCTGAGGTCTGATTGGTTCTTCAGGTTGTGGTGTTGTTTGTTTTTTTATTTTTGTTTCTATTAAAGGTTCGTTCAGTTGAGCCAGTATTTCTGGGGCAATTACTTTCGAGCCGGATTCTCTAATAACGAGGGGGAAGGTAGGCTTGATAATTAAAGAACCCGGCTCTGGGCAAGTCCCACAAATGATAAAGGTATCCACCTCTAAATATGAGACTTCATTCTCGGAGGGGTAACGAATGTTTTCCGTGTAGATTCCTCCTGCGATAGCTTGACTTTCTGAATGTATGGCCAAGTTTAACATCCCGAATATAAGTAAAAAACCCCAGATTTTAAATCTCAATTAAATCCCCTGTGCATCTTATTTTTGTACCAATTAAGATTATGCTAGCACGGATAATTCACAAAAACTCATGCGAATTTCTTTGAAAAAGTAAAGAAAAACGTAAGAGTTTCAGTGAATAAAGTGGGTTATCCTAAAACAAAGTTTTGTCCATCGGAGATGTCTTTTGCAGAATAAATTTCAGATTGGGAAAGGAATATTTGGTAGGACATTAAAGGAGAGAGATCGGCATAAACATTTGTTGATTACCCCGCGTTCAAAGGAAGATACACAACGATTTTGGTTGAAAATTCTACAGATGGAGTTTTCGCAACCATGTTCTACAATCATTGTAACAAGGGATATAAATCTTGTTACGGAGGTTGAAAGGTTACTCCCAAAAACTAAACAAGTGCATTATATAGATCCAGATTGCCAGCACACCTTGTCACTAAATCCGCTATTTCATTCAACTTCATCGACCTCAAAATGGCTTACCGAATTTTTTGTATGGGATAAAGAGAAGTCAGTAAAAAATATTTTTCGGATCTTAACTCAGATTGCAATTACCGATACGCATTCAGAAAAGTCACTTGCATATGTTTTTAGATTAGCGGGACTGGGAAGACTTCAACTAATAGAATATTTACAGTTTCAGGGGCTTCCTCTTTTTATTTCTGCACGGCAGCAGTTTAAGAAATTACCGATAGATGAGCAGGAACGAGCCCTGCAAGAGATTTATGGCTGTTTGGCTCTCTTACAAACTGACTATGCTCAACGGGTATTATCTGAGCAAAAATTTTATGCTCCGATACTTTTTCATGAGCCCTCTGTTGTGATTGTATATGTCTCACCTGGGAGTAAAGCTAAGAGTTTACTTCTAAGGCTACTGGTTCATTCTATTGTTCATCAAGTTATTGATGCATCTCCTAAGAATGACAGTGGTTCGATTTATCTACATCTTGATGGAATGGACCTAGTGCCATCCGATTATTTTTTAGAACTTCAGGGATCTCGCGTCGGAACCGTTTGTTTAGCGGATGAATGGCGATCATTTGCAACAAGATCACATTTTCATATCGACATAGAAAATTCAAAAAAAGGAAGTTTGAGTACTTTAAAAACGGTAAAGAATTTTCATCCTGTCATGATCCCTGCATAAAAGGAATATAAGAATGAATTGGGCGGTTTTATCTAATCAAGGGTTCCTGCTTCTTTGCGGAGGGATATTTTTAATCTTGATCTTGGTCGGCTGGGTGAACAAATCGGGTGGGAGGGGGACGGGCCGTTATGCTACGACACCTGAGATATTACGACATATGGGTAATTGGGCGAGATTCCCTTTGGCCCCCTTGATGTTTGTTTTTGTTTTGTTGGGGATTGCTTTGCCTGCTCTTGGGATCATCTATCGTGTTGATCCGCAGATGATTATGAACATTCAGAATCGGTGGCCTAATTATTTGGGTGTGTTGTTGATTGCTTCTGTCCTTGTTTTTTGGTTTATTTTTGAAGTCTATCTTCTTCCTGCCGACAAAAACCGCTTTCCGCTGGGAGAGAAGTTAGGGGTGTTCTCTATCAACCTTTCTCTTCCGGAAAAAGCGCGTTTTGAACATATTCGCCTTATGGGTCGTGCTGGGACAGGCAAGACCAGCAGTTTCATGTTTCCACAACTCCTTGAAGATGCGGCCGGAAATTGCACGTCTATCTTTTTAGATGTCAAATCACCTGAAGCCTATAAAACGATTGCAGGGGCTTGGACGGCGCGAGGGAAAAAAGTGATTTTGTTTGATCCTTTTCAAAAAGATTGCGTTGGTTTCGATCCATTGGCGTCGGTAGATCAAAGAGGTCTGGGTCAAATTGTAGAAACGGTTTACGGCAAGATTGACACCAACGAGAACGCAACCAGCTTATGGTTTGAAGAACAGGAGCGGCGTTTCTTTTCTTTATTGTGTGAGCTGGTGATGGGCTTTAAAGATCCGGGACAACGTTCTTTACCAATGGTCTATCAGCTTGCACTAAGAGGGATTCCTGCCATCCAAGAGGTTGTTACGTATTGCCGAAATACAAATTTACAAGAACAATTCGAACCTTATTTTAAAAATATGAATCGAATTTCTGATGTGATTAGTGGAGTACTGAACCGTTTAGATCTTTTTGCTCAACCTGAGATAGCGGCCGCATTTTCTCGATCAGATCTCGATATCGATTTATTATTTCGTGAACCAGTATTGCTCGTTATCGCAAGCCCGCATAGTAATGCCAAAGCCCGACTCGGGGCATCCATATTGCTTCGAGCCATCATGCAAAAAGTTTATGCAAGTCCGGTTCGCAAAAAGAAAGACGGGGTATCCGTTTTTTTCTACCTGGATGAGTTTTATGCCTTACATCTACCGGATATGGCAGATTTTGCGAATACGGCCCGATCCGCAAGGGTTGGAATTTTGACAGGTTTGCAAACACCAGAGCAACTCCTTCGGTATAAGCGGCATGAGGTTGCCTCAATATCCATTAATACAAAGGTTGAGGTCTATCTCCAGGGGTGTGATCCCCAAACATGTGAAGTGTTAAGTAAACGTCTTGGTCGCAGAGTCATTAAAGAGAAACGGCGTTCCCGATCGATTAAACATGGGACAAGTGTCTCAGTATCTTACCTGGAGATTTTACTTGAAACGCCTGATTCCATCGAAAATTTACCTGAAGATCAGGCATTAATTTTTTGCGCAGGGATGCGGGCCATAAAAATAAAACAAATGCCATTTTATAAAACCCATCGGTATAAGAAGCAAATCGATTTGCCGGTTACTGCGTATCGACCGAACCTTGATCCTTTATCCCCTCCCCATTTTAAAGACATTGATATCCCTGTCTTTGGTCTGGAAACACAGGATGAGGATCTCACAGCATCAAAGCATGTGAAAAAAGGAGAAGAGGATATTATGCGATTTTGATGTTGTCCCGGAAGTTGGAACATTCCCATACATTAAAAGAAGGTGACGAATGGGTCAGATTAATTTATTTGAGGAGGTTAAACGCAGGGCTGATTTATTGCACTTAGTGGAGAATTTTGCTGAAGGAAAAATTTCTGGCAATGGCAATAAACGGCAGTTATCAGTATGTCCTTTTTGTAAGGGGCATGGCTGTTTTTCTATCTCTCTTGAGATACAACTCTTCAATTGTTTCCAGTGCCCTTCCCCCGGTTCCGGGGGAGATATTTTCACATTTATGCTTAAGTTAAGAGGCTATGACCGTTTTTCTGCCCTTAAAGAGATTGCGGAGCTGATTGGCTATGCCCTACCTGAAAAAAGTAAACCCTCAAAGCGTGATATCCGCGATGAGATTGCGCTCAAACTCAAGACGGATTGGAATTTGCCGGAGGCAAATGTGTTTTGGGAGTATCTAACAGTAACTCGGAAACTTTCTCCTGATGTGCTTAGTGCACATGATATTGGGTTCTATCGTGGCCGCCAGGAGATGATGGAATATTTGAGAAAGAAGGGATTTGGACTTTCCGAAATTAAATCGTCAGGGATTTTAACGCGAAATTTTGGAGAATTTTACAAGATCATATTTTCTTGGCGAGGTCGTAACGGGAAAGTAGAAGGTTTTGTGGGTGCAGCGACCAAAGGACAACTTGAAAGAATCAATCGGTCTGAAAAAGATCTTTATCCAAAATATAAAAAAAATTATGATTTTCAAGTAACAGCCCCATTTAATCACATTTTTGCAAAACGTTGGGTTCCAACAGATCGTGCTTTGATTTTTGTTGAAGGGATTGTGGATTGTCTTCATCTTTTGTCGATTGGGATTAAAAATGTGATTGCTTTAGGGGGTTCCGCATTTGATGCTGGCTTTATTGGAGCCTTACAGACAACCGATTACGAACGATTCATTTTTTTATTTGATGCCGATCCGGCGGGGACAAAGGCAACCCGTAGAACTATGCAGATAATTTGGGAAAATGGTGCGAAATTTAGTTTGTATGTTGCTCAGATTGTTTATACAGATCCAGATGATGACTCTCGTATGATTAAGGACCCAGACGAGCTAATAAAGAAGCTTGGGCCTGATGTAATGAGATCCGTTGTTCAAGACCCTGTGCGGGCGGGTTCCTGGTTGGTTGGTGTGTTGTGGGATGAAAATGACATGAAAAACCCCTTGGTGCGGGATCAGGTCTTGGAAGAAATTGGGGGGCTTTGGGGTTTTATAGAAGACGTTATTGAAAAAAAGGAAATGTTGATTGTTTTATCGAAAGCATGCGGAGTTCCACAAGACAGCTTGCTTAAAACGATTGAAAAGCATGGCAGTGCAAAACTTGTTATTTCGACGAAGATATCTCCTTTAAATGAACAAAATGACCTTTCCTCACGTGATAAAGGACTGATAAAACAGTTAAAGGAAGATTTGAGTGAGGTTAAAAAAGAAGTCAAACTTTTAAAACAGGAGAAGAAGCTTTTGTTTATGGCTTACGCCAGTTTTGTTACCTACATAAAGGTATTGGCTAGGGCAAGACAAGTCTGGCATATATCTCGAATCTCCGATGGTCATGTTTATCTCATAAAACTGATTAAAAAGAAGTCTGAAGGTGTGCCAAGGAAAATTAAACAGATTGAGCAGATGTTTTCAAAAGTTAAATTGAACAATCCGGATCAGATCCAGAAGGAGCTGACGACCCTCTTAAAGGAGAACCAAGAGGAAGATAGGAGGATAACGTGACAATAGAAGAAATTATTGATTTCCTGAAACCAGGCGATGTAATGACACATCAACTCTGTGGGGGAGGATTGACAGAGCATTTTTTCATTGGGATGGATGGAAATTCTATCTGTGGATTTCCGACGACAGATACAATGCTGATTGAGGGTAGTGCTTTGGAATTCAATGCTATTTCTCCCAAGAACATCACTCATATTAATCGAATTTCGGTATCGGTAGATGTTTTGGAGTTTGTTAAAATTCAGCCTCACAGACCGTATGCAAAAATCGGAGAATCATTTTGAGAAAGGGGCTTTATTTAACGGATCGAGATATCGATATGTTTGTGTATCTTGCGTATGGCCCGGCGTTTGAGGATGATCTGAATATACGATTCTTCATTTCTGAAGGAAAGAAGGTTTTAAGGAAAGTGTTTCTTCGTCGGCTAAAAAAACTCATTGAATATAAATATATTGAGTGTTATTGGCCGCCCCGAGCTTTGGTCAGAAATAAGCAGCGGCAAGGGATATGTATCTTAGCTGCTGCGGGCATAAAACAAATAAATTATGAATCCTTAGTGCCACATTCACGGGTACGCCATGTAAAGTTGGACACGAGAACCATATTTCACGAAGTGATGCTAACGCGCCTGATTCGGAAGATTTATGATGGCGAGCCGAGGCGGTATCAGGTAACACGTATGGAGGATCATTTTGATCTCGCAAAACTGATCCAAAGAGCACGCATGAAAAGAATTCCTGATTTGAAGTTTACGGTGCAGCTGATCAATGGATCTTATTTTAGTTTTATTGTTGAGATAGATGCTGGGACAACGCATATGCCTGAATTTATGCAGAAACTTCAGACGTTCATGACATTACTGCCCGCACTGACCCCCAAAGGAGTTAAGGAACCTGTTGGAATGCTCGTTGTCTGTCATACGGCGGCGCGGATGGCTGAACTTCAGAAGGCTGTTATGGAGAGTCATGTCATGACGCGTATTAAATTCAATTTTTTATTTAATACGATCTATGGCATTGATAATCATCTGGGGTTGTTCAATCCTTGGTATCGTGCAGATGGTCAAAAGATAGAGGTTATTTTTAGAAAAGGCCAAGGGTAATATGACAACCCGTAGCAAAATAGAATGGACAGAGCAGACCTGGAACCCGACAACAGGATGTACAAAAATTTCGCCTGGCTGCAAACATTGTTACGCAGAAACCATGGCGCAAAGACTAAAGGCCATGGGCGTTCGGGGGTATGAAAATGGATTCGGGCTTTCGCTGTTACCGGAACGCCTGGGTGAACCCTTAAAACGCCGCAAACCAACGATCTACTTTGTCAACTCGATGAGCGATCTTTTCCACGAAGAAATCCCCTTTAATTTTATTGATCAGGTTTTTGAAGTCATCCGGACGACACCTCAGCATACCTACCAGATCCTTACAAAGCGTGCCAAACGGATGAGGAAGTATTTCACCAATAATAAACGCATTGTCCCAATCAATGCCTGGTTGGGTGTCTCCGTTGAGGACAGGAAATGCGGTCTGCCACGAATCGATACCTTACGAAGAGTTGACGCAAACATTAGATTTCTTTCCATTGAGCCGCTACTCAATGATATCGGAAAACTGGATTTAACCGACATCCACTGGGTAATCGTTGGGGGTGAATCCGGGTCTAAGGCACGACCAATGAAACCAGAGTGGGTAGAGGCCATTCGGAAACAATGCAGACAGCAAGATGTCGCCTTCTTTTTCAAGCAATGGGGTGGATGGGGTGCTGATGGAATACGCCGTGCGAAGAAAGAGAATGGCAGAATTCTGGCAGGTCGTACATGGGACGAAATGCCAGTTTGGTAACAGCCTACAATTAGATTTATTACAATCACAAAATAGGCATTCTTAGGAGGTCTTTTCGTATGTAAATTTGGTATGAATTTTGCTTTTTTTAGAAATGAACCTTAAAGTGGAAAATTAGGTGTGCAATCATGAAAAATATGGAGATTGATCTTGAAGCAGAGCCTCCATCAATAGAGGAGATTTCAGAACTGCGGGGGTTATCTGAGCAGATATTTATGTATGCACACCAACGTGCTCAAGGCGTTGCAGATCGCACGCTAGTCATTAGTATCCTCTCCTTGATAATAATTGTTGCCATCGAAATTTTCATGGGGGCCAATTTTGTGAATTTCGGAGTAACCTTCGGGATTAGCTGTGTTGTTTTGTTTATTTTATGGACATTGGAGGAAGATATCAAAACAAAGGCGGAGACAATATTCTCCTTTACCGCTTGGGGGGTAGTACTTAGCCCCCCCCTTCTGGCGGCCTTCTTCAGCGATATTTTGCCTACAATGGAAAGTATTGGTGGTGTCCCTCTGGATACGATTGTCAATTATGGTAACTATCAGGGGAGTTTGATATCAATAATTATCTTACGGGTGGTTCTGGAAGGATTTATTGTTGTGATTTTGGGGTATATGGTTTGGTCGATATGGGTCGATACTCCCCGTGAAACGTCTCAGCATTTTTTAGAAAGCCTCAAGATAATGTCCCCCGCTAAATATTCTGATGAAATCATAAATATCTCGCGATGGGCAAATACAGATAAAGTTATCCAGAACTATTTAAAAAAGGTGTCTCTTTCGGGGCGTGGAATTATCTACGCTGAATTCGAGGCGGCCCAAAAATGGATTGAAGGAACTAAAGATCGAGAAAGTATTTGAAACCTGTTAGCTGTAGAAAATAGAATACGCTTTAATAGTAAAATTAACTTTTGAAGATAGGAGCGAAAAAAATGGCGGTCAAACGTTTGGGAGGAGGGCAGTTACACAAAATCCTTTACAGGGTCTCTTTAGAGCAGAACCTAGACGCCTTCAAGGCCAGTAAAAAAGCTGCGGCCGCAGATGCCTTTGAACTCGCAAATCTCAAAGAACTCAAATCCGACTATTTGCATGCACTCTCCTTCTATAAGCAAGCCGTCGATCTTGCACCAGAAAACAGCGCCTACCTTAAAGCTCTTCAAAATTTAGAAAACAAGCTCGAAGCGGATCATCTCTCTAGAAAGTTAGGGGGAGAGGAATCGATACTTCCTTATATAAATTGTGAACAATCCAAACCACCCGAAAAAAGGGTCGGCTATCAAAGTTGAGCCGATTTGAGCAGCTTAACCAAGCATCGACCCTGGCCGTAAAGGATACAAAAATGAAAAAAAATGAACCCAAAAATTTTTCAAAAAAAGCGAAAAAAGTAAAAGCTAAATCTTGTGATCTTGCCCCTGGAACGGGCGAAGCAACGGCATTCCCACTGGATCATATCACTGGGAGCGAGATATTCATAGGCTCGATTTCGGATGGCATCCACTCTGAGCCCCTGCTCAAACCTCTCACTGAGCGCGAGATGATAGATCTGGCACAGAGGCATGGGCTTTCTATGTGTCCCGATCCGCTTGTTGAACTGCGTGCGGAGTATCTATTGCGGGGTTTGGATGAAGACCCAACTGCTAACAGCGATAGTGAAAAAAGCATTATAGACTAGCTCATGGACTGGAGATTTGAAAATCATTAGGAAAATACATCTTTTGCTTTCGACCCTTGCCCATTTTTCTATCCCATCTTTTTTCTATGTTTGGATTTTCTGGCTTGCCGCAACTTTAGTGCTCCTCTCTAATCCAGAGTTTCAGGGTATCTCTCTCTATGTAATCTCAATACTAGAGGCACTTACCATTGGTGTTTTAATCTCTTTATCTTTTTCAATTATTTTCACTGGCCTGAAAAATTTTTACCCATCAGAAAATGATCATGTGTTGATAAAATCTGCCGGAATTGCTCAGAGTGCTCAGAGTGTGTATTTGCCGGGCGATGTTTATCATCAGGTCGCAATTCATGAAGCGGGTCATCTTCTTTCTCTTGGGCTTTATGAAACCCTTCCCGATACGATTGAAGTGTTTATAAATTCTCACTATTCAAACCCAACGGGAAATGTGTCTTACCGCTACAAGAATGCTTATTCGTCTAGTTTTGTGTCCCGTCTGGCCGAGATGAAGTTTTCTCTTGCTGGGATAAGTGCTGAACTTGCCGTTTTAAATAAGGAAAAGCTTGGGTCTCGGAGTGATTATTCTGGTTGGGAACAAAAAGCAAGAGAGGTCTTAGATGAAGGTTATGGAATAAAACCTTGGTTTATCCATCCTTCAAATAAAGCCGAGGCGTTGATTAACGCCAAAACACTTAAGGCTATGAGATCGGAGCAAATAGATTATATGATGGAATTCATGAAAGAAAATTCTGAACTTATTCTTGAAATTGCTGAAGTGCTAAAAACTGAGGGTCGGTGCGCAACAGAAATAGTTTTACCTTTTATCAGCAGGGCAAAGCTGCTTTCTGTTCCTTCACTTAAGCACAGAACCTAAGCCTAACTGAATCGCCCAGGATCAACGATCCTAAAGACTGGTAATCCATGGGCCCTTGCTGCGAGGCACGGCCACCATCGCCGATAGTAACGATGTTGTCTAGAATTTGCAGGGCTTTTTGTATTTTGAAGCAAAGCCCTGCATTTGAGGAGGTAGATCTACATCCAACTAATTCTACTTCTCAGAGCTTGATATTTAATCGAATTTCTTCTTCATCCAATATTTTAGAAATTGCGTCCAAAATTAGATTTGATTTAGGTCTTCCCGTGATCTTGCGCCAATTATCGAGACGTTCAAAATCTCTTCGGGATAGAAGGATAGGATAGCGGATACGAGATGAGCCTTCATTTACCCCATATTGCTGTCTTTTCTTCTTTTTCATTCAAACAAGGAGGCTTGTTGTGTGGGTTTCTTTTTTATCCGATTTATAGCTATTTTAAAGGCTTTATCTAGGAGGATCCCTTCCCGATGTATGGCCAGAGCTTGTCGGACTATTGGGATTTCATTTCGGTCATAAAACCGCTTTGCCCGCACTTTTTTTTGAATGGCAGTTACGGTCAACAATTTTTTCTCAAGGAGATAATGTATGGCATTCCTATACGCAACCTTATCTTTTTTTGAGGCAGGGCATGCGGCCATAAAGTTCCGCAGCGATATATATCGTGATGGATCTGGTGGAGATTGAACAAAAGTCACATGCTGCATGTTCTCTGTTTTTCGAATACGTTCTCGTTGCATAAGGATTCCTCATAGGCAAGTTTTAGGCAGATACGGAGTTTCCAGACTGCATCTGCCTCCAGAGGGATGGAGATGCCTAGCGAGCCTCTATACCCATTGATAAAATAATTCCCGTTGTTTGCCAGGATTACTTTTATTGTCTTACTGCGACTACGATATCGATGCACCAGGTTCAGCAATTCCCCACCCTGTGTGTGGTTAAAAGCAACGCCTAATTTTCCAAGGTCATCTCTTGAAAGCCTGAACACCAGTTTGTTTTCCCAATCGTATTTACTCTTTCCGCTTCGTGGGAGCGTTTTTTCCATGCCGGGAAAAGTCTTGGCCATCTCCAGCCAGACGCTCCATTCTTCCTGATAGACTTTCATTCCGATCCGGAGCGCACCGGATCCCCGATACCAGTTTTCTTCAAATTCTTTCATATCTAATTCTATGCAGAATCTATGCAGAAATCAAACAATAAAAAAAAGGTTCAACACATCAAATATTAATATTGGAGGAACACCACGTCCTAACCTTATTTCAAGTGGATGGATATCGTGGATGACAATAAGGTCACTAAGCTGACCCATCTACTAACTGAACATTCAGTTACCGCAAAGAAGCTTCTCCCCCCAAAAAAACCATCCATTCATCTCCCTGCAGCCCTGCATGCTCGATCCTTTGCCTTCCTCGCGGGGGAAACTCATGAAAAATCATGGGAACTCTGGGATAGGGGCCGGCAAGGGAAGGTATGGGAGGGCTGGGTCACGGGTATGGCTTTCTCGGAGGGGATAAAATAGGGACTGTTGGGTGGGTTTTGGGCCGGAAAAGATGTATTGCGCTAACTGAATGTTCAGTTAGATTGTGTAGGGGGGGTTTGAAATATCTGCGTAGACTTCTTTTGTTGTACGCCCTAGCTTATTTCCTATTATCGAATCTTGAGATCAATCAAAAACTGTGCACTCTTTCAGGTCAAATTTGTCCTCTCTTCGGAGGACTCACTCCCCCATTAAAAAAATTGGAAACCCCTTCGGGACTAGAGGATAAAAGTTAAAGAACAGCGGGCTACTGAACTTTTTTGACGCAACGAAATCCAATATTAAAGTACCGAGTAAATGGTTCAGTCCTATTATGGCTCGTACAGAGCGTAAAAGCCTGTTTGTTGATCCAGGAGCCGCCGCGAAGCACTTCTCTGTCTTTACCTTTGTCATCCAAGTGATCGATCCACTCCCATATATTTCCCGCCATCTGAGCACATCCAGAGGGATTGTCTAACTTAGGATAGCTCTCGACGGAAACAACCTTTTTAAGTCCTGATTCTTCTGTGTTACACTTTTCTGTATCAAAGACATTCCCCCAGGGATACCGTCTCCCACTTCTTCCACGTGCCGCCTTCTCCCACTGGATTTCTGTCGGAAGGGACAGGCCATATGCATAGGAATAGGCTTTTGCCCCATACCATGAGACATAAATGACGGGATAATTCCCATAGTTCTTCATAACCTTGTATAGATCTTCTTCTTTAACAAGTCTGCATCGTTCATTTTTATAGCTTCCATCAAGATCGATCCATTTTCTTAAGGTGTTTTGATCCGGTTTCGTTTGATTGAGAAATTTACAGTAGTCTTCATTAATTACCGGGAATTTATCCATCATGTACGCTTCCTTTACATCCAGAAGCTCGACAGGCCACTCATCTTTATGTTCATAAGAACCGTAAAGAAATTCTCCTTTGGGAATCAAGATCATATTGCCTTCGGGTTTTTTTGCTGAGAATGCGTTCTGTCGCTCTTCTTCCCTGAAAATCTCTTCAAGCCACTTTCTCGCCTTTTCATGCGACTTTGCCAGCGTATCTCGTACTTGCAAGGCATAGGTTCTTACTTGGTCGCTTTCGATTTTAAACAGGATGTCATGCCAGAATGCAATTTCGCTTTCTGGGTCTTCGGATTGAAGTGTGATCAGTTCGGAGAAGAAAAGACCGAGTTCCTGTTGATCGTAGGTCAGTTGGTGCAGTGTTTGAAAGAGTTTCTCGGCTTCTCCTCCTTCGCGCATGATTACTAATTGTTTTGCGGCAAAATATTCCTGAAAATTGGCGTGGTGATATTGATGTGTTTTTCCTTCAGATATCCCGGGAATAGCTTTGATGTCGGATTTTGATTCGATGTCTAGTACATGCTTGACCATACTAATCAAAAGTTCCGCCTGTTCCATTTCACCCAGGTGTTTATAAAAACGTCTGGCATTTTTCTTATGAAAAATTTGTTTTTCGCCTTTTGTAAGGAGTAGAAGAGAAAGCTCACTTAATTCGTCAAGCAAAACCTCATAAAAATATTCTGGCCGTTTGACTCCCGCTCTTCTATCATTCTTGAGCTGTTTTTCCATGAGGCGTTCGGTAAATCTTTCGAAAAGTTCTGCTTTCCCTCTGATCTGCGCCACTTGCCCGTCAAGGGCCAGAGACTTCACCAGCTTGGCTAAAAGCGGAATGGAAACGAGATCTTTTGGTACCTTCCTGAGCAAGGGTTTGATCGGGAAACGCGCCCCGAAATATCTTGAAAGTTGATCCTCATCAAATGTTTGGATTGTATAGCCTTGAAGACCATCCACGTGGGTTTCGAGTTCCTTCAAGCGATGGGGTCGGGTGCTGATGATTAAAGACGCGTTGCCGATCGCCTTATTTATAAAATTGTGGATGATGGATGTTTGTGAGATATCGATCTGGTCATAGGCATCGATGATGAAGATGATCCGGTTCTTTCTTAAAAGTTGGCTGATCAGGCCCTTGGTCTTGGCTTCCTTGAGTCCAATTTGTCTCAGCGCGGGTTCCAAGCGGGTTTCGATCTTTTTTTTAAGGTCGGCTAATTCTCCCGATTGAATGTCGGCGGTGTGGAGGTAGAGTGCGAGTTTTTTTTCGTTAAGAAACTTCATTTCAAGGTGAAGCATGAACAGGGTCTTTCCAACACCAGCGTTTCCGATAAAAACCATCCGCTTCCCTTGTTGCTTAATTATTTCATCATCAATGGATGTGACAGGTTCTGGCTTGCCTTCCCCGTCATTTCCCAAGCAATCAATACGATTTTCGACATAGCAAAATTCCTTTGCATGGTCTTTACCTTCTCCTATTTTTTTGTCGAACTCTTTTTTTAGATCTTTGATCTGATCTTGGCAGTAGACGTCAATAATGTCTTGAACCTCTTGAGAGGAGATGTAGGTATCGAGACGATTAATGATTCTGCGCTGATCTTCTGGTTGCAAGAAGGGATTATTTTTGATCTCCAAACGGAGGTAGTCCCAGAAATAACCAAAGATCAATTCAAAGTGATCAGGAGGGAGTAAGGCGTAAACGGTATTCTGAACCTCTCGTTGATAGGCCGCATAGAGTTTACCGCTATCAGGGCCTTCAAATTGCGTATCTGTAAAAAACCGCATGTATTCTTCGACAAAGGCCGGGTTTTTGAAAAGGGATTTTCCAAAGTGTTCTTCTAAGTGTCCCACCTCTATCGGTAATGCCTCGGTCTTAGACAAAAGGGTTTTGTAGGCGCTGTGGATGCCTCGGACGAGGGCTGCACGCTTTTGGACGTCATTGAGGACATTTTTTATGAAGGGATCGACAGCTTTTTTCGCTAAATCTAAAAAGATATCCCCTAAAAGATTTTTTGCTAAAGCGAGTGTGAAGACTTCAAGCATTTCTATTCCTGATGATTGGGGGTTGATTGACCTACAAGGTATTTTAGGAAGGGATTATAGCAGAAGGTTTATTCGATATCATAAGTGCCGTGATTCGCAACGTATCCGATAATTTTCAGGTGTTGGGTTCTTAAGACTTCGTAGATGGTAGAAATATCGCTCCGTTCCTTCCTGAAAGTGAGTGTTGTGATTTACTCAATTCTATGCATCCTTTTAGGTGGTAATTGGTGAAAGGCAGGTATTTCCTTTGTGATCTGAATATTAAACGTTGCAATATTATACCAAGACGATCATATTCTTGATGGTCCTGAAGGAATGGGACAACCTGGAGATTAGTAGCGAACGGGGCCATACAGTCGATCAAGTGGACGTGCGCTCTTCATCTCTGGGTAACCCAGAAAGGGCTAGTAGAATCTGCTATATAATCCCAATAAAACATTAACTACCCTTGTGCAGGTAAACTTGGGGTGTCGACTTGAGGTAGGTCATCACACAATGGAAAATCAACCGACATTTTATGCTAAAGGCGATCCGACAGGGAAAACCTACCGAAAACAATTGGAACAAGGCTCGATTGTGACCGTCCTCGAAGAAAAGTTTGAGATAGCCAGTCTCCTTGGGGTAGGTGCGGCGGGCGTGACCTACGAGGCACGCGAAGAGGGTGGTTCTGGCCGTCGCGTGGCCCTCAAGTTCCTTCAGCCGCTTCCACATTTTCTTAACTTAAATGGACAATTGGTCGACGAAAAATTTATTCGGCGGTTCAAATATGAAGCCAGGATTTCAGAAATTGGACCCCACCCAAACGTTGTCTCCGTCCTTAGATTTTCTCCCGGAAAGCTCTCTGCTGATTCCATGCCGCGATGGGTGATACCTCCCTTAATCATCATGGAACTCGCCGGTGAAGGTACTCTGAGGAAGAAGATGTCTCAGACCTTTGATGAGAACGAATGCTTAATTTGGACCAACACGCTCCTTAAAGCCCTTGCCCATCTACATCGCCATGGAGTCGTGCACAGAGACGTGAAACCAGACAATATCCTGTTTCATGGTGGGGTCTTAAAGCTGGGGGACCACGGCGTTGCCAGATGGCCATCTGGCATCCTTGCGGATGACTCGTCACCTGGCACGATGACTGGAGCATTTGTCGGGACTCATAGATATGCCCCACCCCAGCTCGGTGTGTCCGAACCAGGAGAGCGTTTTCAACGAGACTCGTACAGACTGGACATGTTCAGCGCTGGTGCCACTATTGCGGAAATCTGGGGCTTTAAATGGAACCATAATTTAGGGGAGCACATAGGCAGCGTCAGCTTTGAAAACTGGGTCAAGAATACCCCTCTACTCATCCAGCGTATTATCAGAAAAACCGTTACGAAATCTTGGGACCGTTATTATTCTGCTGTATGTGCTGTCGAGGATGTTTGTCATTTTTCAAGCAGCCTATCTGCCAAGGGACAATAAAAAAGATGCTTCAGAGTATTGCCGACCTAGACATCGCCAGTATTCTCGCAGCCTCACCCGATGGGGATAATGTATACCGCCTTGCGAGAGGCAATATTAAGAAAAGTCGCAAGACAAACGAAGGATTATTACTAATCAAGCCAGGAGGCACATTCAACGAAGCCACGTTGACGGAAATCTTCCGAAGAATCTTCGCGTTCCCATGTGGTGTGCTCGGTATCCGAGTTTATGGTGGCCAATATATCGCTTGCAACGACTTGTTTGAAAAACAATACCCAGAGCCCACAAAGCTCGCTACTGGCACTCGGAAACTCGACAAACTTGACTACGATCGCGCCCGATCCTTTTATGACGTACCAGAGTTTCGAGTGCGGTTTGGTCACTCATATAGCCCTGAACTTATAGTTGGAGCCACCGCCGTTGAGAGAAAGTATAACTTGTCCCCGTCTGATGTGTCACAGATGTGGGATTCCGGTAGAAAAAAAGACCTGTTTCATAATCACAGATTCGATGGGCTCAATAAGATCGGTTTCCAAAAGAGCGTTTTCCCCATTTCCATCGGTTCGGAGGTTGTGCTCATACTAAACGGCTATGTTCCGGGATATCGCGCTCTGTTCGAGGATTTTCAAAACCGCGTCGTGGCGGTTTGGCTTACGACTGACCGTCCATGGGCAGATGTACGTGACAGGTTGGTTGGTGGACAGTCTGCTCCCCACGAATGCAAGTCTGGCTCTATCCGTAGGGATGCCTACGCCAATATCATACCAATCGAGAACTCCCACGTGGATGGTCAACGTAACGTCGTTCACGCCAGTGCCAACCTAGTCGAGGCATCTTTGGAGTTGGTCACGTGGTTCGAAGTCAAGGTTAGCGATACTCTGTTTGGCGACCGTTTTCAGGACCGAGTGAGGGATGTCGATATTCGGACATTGTGGACCGCGCCTGGTCATACGTTCGTCGAGACTCGTGACGACGATCTGCGTGCTACGATTGACGCTTGCATTAAGGAGATCTGGTACATTCAGACGGAGAATGAAGGACGCTCGCAAGTATTCAATGATCTACTGAATGCTCTACAGAATTCGACCGGCCTCTCAACTGGGACACTCGCCCGCGATGGTGTCATCCGGACGTTGGTTTCTGGTGGAGTGGACCTCAACCTTGCTGGCAAACGCCTCTTCAAGAATGCCACTGTGCGAGGCCTGCTTAGCGAAGTAGCGGCTGTGTACAGCCAGGCGGCCAACGTAATTTTAGATCAGTGGACCCGTGATGAGATAAGCTCAGAGATAGCGGCCGAGGCAGTCCGGATCTGCGCTTCGGATGCTTATCTGGTTCTTCGAAACGAGACGTTCTTCCCTCCAGAGTTAATCGACGAAATCGGTGCGACAATGGCTGAGCAGGCGATTAGTAGCGCAATGCGAATTTACGATAATGCCTGCGCTGAAATTAGGATAAAACTCGGCTTATTCGAGAATGAGGCGGTAATTCACAAGGAAGTGATGGTTGCTACGATGGCGGAGTCCGAAGCGTGGCGAGAGTTTCTAGCTACAGATAACGCGAGGCCCATCGCGGTCCCCCCAGATTGCGAGACAGTTGGACTGATTCTGGCGGGGGGACGGTCGACTCGCGTGCGGACAACAGTACCGAAGGCGTTGCTACCTGTCGGTAAAGAACCGATGCTGAATATGGTTCTGAGGGCATTACAGGCATCGACTTGTACTAAGATTTTCTGTGCAGTTGGCTGGCGGAACGACCTAATGGCAAAGATTCTTGGTAAGTGGGACTCCTATTTGGATGTGGAACCTTTAGTGTACAGTAAAACCCCTGGACTCGGACTGCGAGTCGCCACTTGTCTCCATCAGTTGCGTGAATTCCATGGCAACATCGTGATTGCCTACTGCGACATGCCGGGAATTTCCCCCGTCGACATAATCCGATTATTGGATCAGGTAAAAACAGAAGATGCCATCGCGGGGATTCTCACCGCTAGGACCGATAGATTATCCGGGCATATCCAGAGGCTGAAAAGCCGAGTCTCCGGGGTCGTTCAGGGCCGAATGGATCCGAATTTCTACTCCGAGGAGCGGGACTACGGAGTGAATGTGTTCAGGAACTCTTCACTACTTCGAGAGACCCTACTTGGTTGCCGGAATGACAACCCGAGACGTGAGTACATTCTTGCCGATGTCTTCTCAGCTCTGCATCGGAGTGGACTGCCAGTCGCAGACGTCGACGCAAAAAATAGCATTATGTTCGGGGTGGACACACCTCAAGACTTGGTTCTGTTGGGCTCAGGTCTGCACAAGCGGCTAGGTAACTGCTTCGAGACCCAGAGAATTGGCCCGAGCATTGCCGAGGCATTTTTGTTATCCTACAACCTCCCAATCGGAGCTGACGAGATAGCAAAGGATGTAGCTGAAGCCCTTACAGGACGTTTTCGTCCAGTCCTTTTCCTGCGATGAGAGAGTCTCACTTTAAATGCTATTCGTAACATGACGACGTATTCTGTGGTTGGGTAGAGGGCATAGTGAAATTTCATCAGGATTCCCCAGTAAAATCCAAACCCATTGGATTTTTCGGTAATTCTAAATAAAGCCATGCTGAAAAAAGGCAAAAAAAAAGAGCCCCCCAGCAATGGGAGGCTCTTTTTTGAAGATTTACTGCTAATCAAACCATGATTTTAATTGTTGATCCGCGAGCCTAATTGCCGCTGTTATTTCTTTTTTCCCCTCCTTTATTTCAAGAATTGTTTTGCCTTTGATTTCTAGGATATGAGAGTCGTAGTTACAAACGAACATGAGAACGCTGTTGCTGTATTTTACGACGCGTGTTGCCGGTTTATGACAGGAGAGATTGTTACATTCTTTATTCACAGGATTTTTGGTCATAGAATCCCCGTCAAATTAAATAAGTTTCTTCAAATTTCGTTGTTGAATTATTTGGAAATGGATGGAGGGAACATTTCGTGATTTATTGGTTTAGAAAATCAAAATAGCTCGATAACCTCATATTTTCTTCAGCAACGTCTTGAATTTCCTGCTCTAAGAGTGTTGTTAAGGATGAGACCTTGAGTTCCTGAGTCCCTTCGAGTCGCGTAACATATTGCGGCATGCGCTCTTCAATGGCTTCCTTGCAAAAGCCTTCCACTGTTGCAGCATTAAAGACGGGTTTAGTGTCAATGAAATGAAAGACTTCTTTGTCAGGAAATAACTCTGGAAACGATCGCTGATGAATTTGTGAGAAGAGCAAGGTATTCAACATAAATGCCTTCCCGTTTTGTATGTCCGGGAAACCTGAAATCATCTGGGGGGAAACCACATCGAAGATCTTGATGTTTTCTTTTAACCGCCCCAGATGTGCGATCACCGGGGATTCTGGATTAGATTCGAGTAAAGAGTTCTCTTGGGTATTGATCATTTCAAAATGTTGCGGAAAAAGCGGCCGCAGACGCCCCGCCATTTGTAAACGAACTTCTGCGTTATCCATGCCCTCGCTCATGAAACCGTACTGCACAAAAAACAGATTGAATCCTTTTAAAATAGATTTAGTTGTAGCAACCAAGGTCCGACCCATTTGATCGCTTAGTTGATCAAATGCACCTAATATGGTGTAACGGTCATTCTTTTTTGTTTCTCCTGTGACTGAAAAGTTGGCTTGGGTTGAAGATGCGAGGCTTTGTTGTGAAAAGCGGTATCGACAAGAAATTAAAAGAGGGACTTGATGTTTCCGGGTCAGTTCGGCCATTTTCCCAGCAAAAGCTTCAAAGCTTGCAGATTTGGCGATCACCTCGCGAATTCGTTCGACGTCTCCCTCTTCGATTTTTAGCGTGATCCCTTGTTTTGCCAATAAGGTATACAGACGGTGCAAGATCCGATCGGCAAAACGCAGAACCAAGGGAAAGTTGACTGATTCAGATGCTTTAAAAATAATGCCATACTCTGCCAATGTTTGTGCCAAATCAACATTTCTTGAGCCAATATCGTGGAGTACTTCTGATACCCGATCATTTGATATCAGCCTTTTTGCAAGGGCCTCCAGGGTCGTTAAAGTTTCATCCAGAAAAATGGGATATTTGGAGAGAATTGAAGGTCGAAAATGGTACAAACCATCTTCTTCTTGCTGAATGCGTTCGATATCCTTTTTAAAAATATCGAGTATCTGTGTGCATGATTTATTTTCACTATCGAAGTTTAGGGCGACCGATAATGTTTCGAGTATCAGCGCCCGTTTTTTGGAGATTTCTTCTTCAGCTTTTTTGTTGGGTGTGCCGTTTTTGTCATTTGAGTCTAATAAAGTGAGTAATTCAAAATACCTGACGGGCGCAAAGAACTGTGCCAGCTCCTCTACGAGCCGATGCCCAAGGATTTTCCCTTCTGCCATATTTTCCAATAACGCGATCATTTCTTCTTTTTGATCGGCGTTAGCGGCCCAATAAGGATGATGTTCTGTTTCATCGACGATTTGGAAACCTTTGTGAACTTTTCGTCGTGTGACTTCTTCCTGTTGAGTAAGCGCAATACTGTGTAAATGCGCGTAGGTGCTCAGAAAATCCAATCGAAGCAGGGCACATTCCTTCTCTACTTTTTTTCTGACCGCGTGCCAAGTATGCGAAGATGAATGAACCTTGCGGATTAAATTGACAAACATGGTGAGGTTTAGAAATTGCCGGATCTTTTCCAGTACTTCAAGGTTCGTTACAGATTCCAGTAGATTGGGTTTTAATTGTTTGGAATTAATCTGGAAATGTACTTCATCTTCAGCATTGAGTGCTCGGTCATAGGTAAATGAAGCACTCATTTCTTTTAAAAGAGGCAAACAAGGAATCAATGCATCAAGATCTCGTGATCCGGCATGCACGAGTGGTTTTTCCAACCCAATAAAGGATTGGGCCGATTCTCGCACAGGTTGTACGATCCGGGTATAGGAAACCCCCAATTTTTGCATAATATCTACACGATTTGGACAGATCGTCTGTCCGTTCTTTTTTGTCCCAAGCCAGGAGCGAATGGGATAACATCCCCTCGCATAAATCGCATGATAGTAGAGCGTGAGAATGGCGCCGGCACAATCGGTGTAGATGAGTTCGTACATATGCTTTGATCGACCATTGCCATTTTGAGAATCAATTGTGTCCCAGTGAATCAAAACGCCGGTTCTAGAATGACTCACATTCAGTAGCTTTAGTAATTGTTCTAAAGTCATTTTGTTTTTACAAATACAGGAGAGGTTTTGTATCTCCCAACTCATTTTGTGGCTGACCTTTGGGTAGTGGTGGAGAAACGACCCGATATTGATCAGATTTGTATTAATTAAATAAAGGAAATCACCTGTGTCATTATTGGCCGGAGTTGCTGTAAGTCGATAGTCCAACCAGAGGGCTCTCTTCTTTTTCAAATATCCGATGAGTGTCTCCATTGCTGATGAAATCCCGCTTTCTGTGTTTTTTAGGAAAGAGGATTCATCCGAAACCAGCATGAATCGGAATCCCTTTCGGATTAGGATTTCCAAGGGTTGGGTAATGGCGTCTTTTGTTTTGAGCCCGAATTCGTGCCGACTCAATACGACACAATCACCTGATTGGATATTGAGGGAGGTGAGATCTTTCAATTTGACATGATAGAGAGTATTTTTCGGCACGCCCATTTCGATCATAGAATTAACGACATTTTCACAAAGACTGGCTTCTGTAAGAAAGAGTGTTATGAAATCGGCGGGTTTTTCTCCTTTATTGATTTGTCGTTCTCGGATTAACTCTGCAAACATTTTGATGAAGATGGGGGTCGTGTAGGTTTTTCCAGCCCCCACCTGAGAAAAATTGTTTAGTTTGAAATAATCTTTCGGATGCCGCTTTTCTGAGAGGAAAACCTTCATGCTTTCATAGGTGTAAAAGAGTGCCTTTTTTTGCATTGATGTCGGAGAACCAGAGAACGGTTCACTCAACCTATTGATGAAGATTTCAAATAAACGGTAGTCATCCCGGAAAGGATCAGCATCTTGTGATTTTAAGAGGGATTTTTCTAATGCCTTGGCGCGAATTGAGATGAAGGTTGTAAGTGAGGCCCATGACGCAATAGAGGAGACAAACATATTGTCGCAAAGCGGCATGACTTGGAGGAACTGATTTAAAGTGTCACGAAGCTTTCCTCCGAGGTGTGCGATGATAGTTTCATTGCACAAATGGTCTGTGAAGTGTCCAACTTCGATATTGTTCGTGGTGACCTGATTGCCTATTTCTAAAAACATGTTCCCAAGCATTGTATTGTCTGGCACATTGGTATAGAGATATTTGAAGAACCGATAGTCTTTAAGGAAGCGATTTATTTTGGGGGCCTTTTTTGGACTTTCTTCCTTTTCTTTTGGTTTAATTTCTTCATATTTAATGGTTTTTTCCTCACTGTAGAACTTTGTTTCTAGTGCGCGTAGTTTGGACAACAATATTGTGATGGGCAAAATTTCCTCTTGAAATAGAGAGATAAAGTTTTTTCTAAATGGTTTTGTGTAGGGCAGAAGAAACAAACCCGTTTCGTGGGATACAGGCTTTATTTCAATGGGTTTCCCGCGATACTGTTTCTTTGGAAAATTGAGCGTAATTTCTTGAAATTCAGGAATTTGAATACCTTGAATTGGGTTAACGGGCTGAAGAAAAGGGAGGTTCTCGCTGATTCTTTCTTTAATCGCATCGGGGGATTCGTTCAGGCCTTGAATGGTGTTCTGTAAGAATTGGAGTTGGTAAATTCTTTCTTTCAATGCTTCTATGATTGTGTTTTTCATGGGATCTCCATCAAGAGTCTTGAAAAATAAAAGGCCCAACTTTCTATACAAGAAAGTTGGGCCTTTTAGGACGGTGCAGTCAACTTAAGGGAACTTAGCTATCGTTTTTCCCCAGGATAAAATCACAAGCGCCAGGTTTTTATCAGGGTTTAAAAGTGGGATAGATATCGGTTCAACTGATAGAATTTTTAGGTTTTCGTTGGTTGTATCGACTTTCTTCGTTTTTAAATTTGTGAAAACTGTAGTTCAAGAGTTGTTATGGAAAAAATTTAAACCCTTCCCTCAATATTTTCGAGTAATCGCATACCATGAATAACAGCCAGCATGATGATGCTCTGTTTGTCGATTCGGTAAACAAGGCGGTAGCTGTATACAAATCTCTCTCGTATATTTTCATCATCGAATTCAGGAACAATCCTTCCAATCAAGGGAAATAATTTAACATTTCGAGATACTTCAAGAATCTTTGAGACGACAGATTGTGCATAAAAGAATGAATCTCTTTCTATATAACTTGCGATTGCCTCAAGATCTTCAAGCGCTTCCGGAGACCACGTTACAAGGTAGTCCATTTTCCGAGCCGTTTTTCTGCATCTTCTTGGGATATCACGCCTTCTATTTTGGCTCTGTCGATCCCTCGTTGAACCTTTTCAACGACATATAGATGGTACTGAACATCTTCAAGTGTACAGTCATCAGGAAGCTTTTTTAAAAGCGACTGGACTTCGTTTTTTGCTGTTCTCATAAGAAAAGCCTTTCCTTAATTATCTACGATAGATTCTCTCTGAATATGCCATTTTACTCCTTAACTCGTTCAAAGTCACAATAGACACAAAACGTCCCCATCCTTCTTCTAACAATTCAATGTTGTGATTATCATGGATAGTGAATTTTCTTGTTTTTTGACCGATTGTTTACTTAAGGCGTGAATGAGCGAAATTCCCGAATAGGCGTTTCTTCTTTGAATGACTCAATTATTTCGACTTGATCTCCTTGTTTTTTCTTCGCCGCAATGAACAAGGGAAGATCACAATCCTCTTCAAGGAAGATGGCCTCATTTGAGGGTGAAATATAGCTGCAAGAACTGATTTTATTGCCTCGTCAGAAAAATTCATGGGTGGTTTTCGGCACCGGTAAGGCCCCAAGTGTATGATACAAGGCGATTTCAGCCGCATGATAGGTTCTTCTAAAACCATAGGCTTTTCTGGTGGTCAGTTTTGCTTTGGTGTTGAAACCTTCGACAATGCCGCTGGAAAACTGTTTTTTTGCCCGAAACCAGTTCAGCAACAGAGGCCGATGCCGCCTCAGCATCTTGGCCACCTTCTTCATCGGATCAAGCTTCGAGCGCAGGGTCTTGGTGCACCATTTGTCCAGAAACTGCCCGGCCCAGTAAGGCGATGTATACAACCAGAAAAGCTGGAACTCTTCTTTCAGAAGGTAACTCCTGATCGATCTCAGATTGTACCGCAGCAGATCCGCCAATTTGGTTTCCTGTTTGTCCGTCAGGTTCTCAGGTCGCTTGAGCAAAAGCCAGCGCGTCTTCTTCAGGATTGGCTCATAGCCCTTGTCCTTCAACTCCCTCGCCTCCTGGGCGCGAACGTCGTCAATCGCTTTGCTCAGGTGAGCCATAATGTGGAACCGATCCAGGATATGGAGTGCAGGCCCCGCCTTCTTCGCAATCACTTTCAAGTACGGCTTCCACATGTCACTACAGACAAACTTCAGTGCCTGACTTCGCTCCTTGCCGAACCAGCGGAAGAATCGCAAAAACGTCTTGACGGTGCGCTTCTCGCCAATCCACAGCAGTCGCTTGCAATGTCCATCAATCTGATAAACCAGCGTCAAATAGCGGTGGCCCCGCTGCCAGGCGATTTCATCAACGCCGATGGCCTCAACCCCCGACAGGTCCTGATGCGCTCGTCCCCAGGCTACGGCCCGCTCGACCGAGCAGAATACATGATCCCAGCTCGTACGGAATGCCTCGGCAACTTCTTTCCAGCTCAGACGCTTTGCCCAGCCCGCCAGAAACCAGGCATAGGTCTCCGTCAGGCGGTGCTTCCCCGTCACCCAGGGCATTCGCTCCACCCGAATACCGCAACGCGGGCAATTGACTCGGCGTGGCGCATAAACGAAAAATACCTTGTTGCCCCATATCGGGATAAACTCGAAACGCCGCTCAGGTAGTTTATCGTAACCAGGCCTTTTATGGCCGCAACCACCGCATACTGGGCGGCTATTTGATCGGGGCTGTATCTCAACTTCCAATCTCGCTACTGGCGCACCTTCCACCAATCGTACTGCTCCGTACACAAATGATTTGAATTTCTGGACTCGATTGAGGATAGTCTTGATCTGCATCCTGTTCCTTTTGCTCTGATTGATGGTAAGTTCGCACTTCCATTTTCTCAGAACGGGGGGACAGGATGCTCTACTCTTTAAATCCCACTAAAATTCC
Source organism: Flavobacteriales bacterium (assembly GCA_003232435.1). GTDB lineage: Bacteria > Bacteroidota > Bacteroidia > Flavobacteriales > Flavobacteriaceae > Aurantibacter_A. The sequence continues at coordinate 49,007 of QIJL01000403.1, forward strand.
TTCTATCGCAACATATCCACTGTTTTTACCCACTAATTTTCCTGAAGAGCCATTTTTTCTAAGTGTGTTTCTTATATGAAGGATAAACTAAATGACCTGGGTCCCACCATAATAAGATAAGAATATTTCGGTCTTTAATCCCCC
>QIJL01000249.1 GCA_003232435.1 Flavobacteriales bacterium
TCGAGTCTCGTCCAGACCGCAATTAAAATGTTGTGTTGAGCCTAGTAAAATAGGCTAGTGGTTTAGAAATAGACCGATGAGAAGCTTTTCCAATTTGGAGAGGCTTTTTTTGATTAGGAAACTATTAGTGGACTCGCAACTAAATGTCCACTTTTTTGTTGCAAGTCCAATATATGCAATGGACAACTTTTTAAAAGAAATGAGGGGGAAATTCAACAGAAAAAGGGAAAAGTGATAGATGTGCTTGAAATAGTCGAAAAATGAAGAATGGAAGGTGCTGAGGAAAATCCGATTTGTTTAACCTAATATTTAACCTGAATAGAAAAAGCCGAGATGAAAAATCTCGGCTTTTCCCTTATGTACCTTGGGCGGGAATCGAACCCGCACGCCGTGAAGCACTGGATTTTGAATCCAGCGTGTCTACCAATTCCACCACCAAGGCATAATGGGACGCCAAAAGTAAACAAATAATTCAAAATTGTTAGTAATTCCCACTTGCATTTTTGCTAAAACCCTAACGATAATTTTACATTTGCAGTAAATAAAATCAACTCGACCATGTCCATACCCATTCCCGAACCAAAAATATTTGCCTGCAAACAAAGTCAGGTGCTTGCTCAAGACATTGCCAACGCCTTTGGCATCACATTAGGTAAGGTAAACACCTCAACCTATAGCGATGGTGAGTTTCAACCTTCGTTTGAAGAATCGGTTCGTGGCAGCAGGGTTTTCATTATTGGATCCACGTTCCCAAACAGCGATCACCTTATGGAAATGTTGCTAATGCTCGATGCTGCAAAACGCGCCTCTGCAAGACATATTACAGCGGTACTGCCTTATTTCGGATGGGCGCGACAAGACAGAAAGGATAAACCACGTGTTCCTATTGCAGCAAAACTAGTTGCAAAAATGCTTGAAACAGCAGGCGCAACCCGAATTATTACTATGGATCTTCACGCAGATCAAATTCAGGGGTTCTTCGAAAAACCAGTAGATCACCTCTTCGCCTCTACAGTTTTTCTTCCTTACTTAAGAAAACTCAATCTGGATAACTTAACAATTGCTTCTCCCGATATGGGTGGTTCCAAACGTGCCTATGCCTACTCAAAAGCACTGAAAAGCGATGTGGTGATATGTTATAAACAACGCGCCAAAGCAAACATGATTACACATATGGAGCTAATTGGCGATGTTACCGGGCAAAATGTAGTACTTGTAGACGATATGGTAGATACCGCAGGAACGTTAACCAAAGCTGCCGACTTGATGATAGAACGCGGCGCATTGAGCGTCCGGGCAATATGTACGCATCCCATTCTCTCCGGCAATGCCTACGAACGTATAGAGAACTCGAAACTTGAAGAGTTAATCGTAACAGATTCAATCCCGCTAAAACAGGAAGCTTCAAAGATTCGGGTAATTTCATGTGCCAATCTCTTTGCAGAAGTAATGCTTAGTGTAAATGCAAACCGGTCTATAAGCTCAAAGTTTTTGATGTAGCATACGGCCCTCTTTTCTGAAAATGGGCTTTATAAAAACTCGCCTTTTAATTACGGTTTATTCTGTCATGTTTGATATGTAGAACCTATTGAAATGTTGATTTAGATAAGTTTTATTCGGAATTGCTTTTTAGACAATAAAATAAGCCGTGTTCTTTCCCAGTTTTCAGAAAAAACATACATTTGCACCCGCTTTGTTAAACGACAAAGTTTTAATCAGTAACGGTTTATCATGAAACAAGCAAAGCAAATTCCATGAAACCATTCAAAAACAATTTTTTATAGAATTATGAAATCAATTACAATCAACGGATCCAAAAGAGAAAGCGTGGGCAAGGTAGCTACCAAAGCCCTACGTAATGCTGGAAAGGTTCCTTGCGTAGTATACGGAGGAGACGAGCCAATTCACTTTTCAGCAGACGAACGGGTATTTAAAAACCTTGTGTATACTCCAGATGTACATACGGTTGTAGTTGCCTTAGAAGATAGTACTAAAGTTGCGGTCATTCTACAAGACATTCAATTTCACCCTGTAACCGACCGTATTTTACATGTGGATTTCTACCAGATCTTCGACGATAAAGAAGTCATGCTGGAAATTCCTGTGCGAGTTGTGGGTACTTCACAAGGTGTTCTTAACGGTGGTGTATTACGAATTGTATCACGTAAACTTCGTATAAAAGCAATTCCTGCGAATCTTCCAGATTTCATTGAAGTAGATATTACCGAAATGAAAATTGGAGATAAAAAATATGTGACTTCTGTCGCAAGCGAGGATTTCAATATACTTCATTCAGACAATACAGTTATTTGCCAAGTGAGAACTTCACGTACAGCTATTGTAGATGAAGTTGAAGAAGAAGAGTTGGAAGGAGAAGAAGGAGAAGAAGGAACAGAAGGAGAAGAAGGAAAAGAAGCTGCTGGTGAAGCAACAGCTACTGAAGCTCCAACGGATAAATAAACCAATTCTGTATAATATATTTGAAAGCATCCGCTCAAGGCGGATGTTTTTTTTTATTTTTACTACAGAATTTAATACTGAATGTTCACATTTTTTAGAAAACTATTTGGAAAGACCTCATATACCGAAGGTGACCCTATGAAAAAATTTCTCATTGTCGGACTAGGAAATATAGGCCCGAAATACGAAAATACCCGTCATAATATTGGCTTTAAAATGCTCGATTACCTTGTAGAAAAAGAAGAACTCGCTTGGGAAACTGGGAAACTTGGTGATATTGCCACCTACAAGAAAAAAGGACGTACTTTTTTACTGCTCAAACCAAGCACTTACATGAATTTAAGTGGGAAATCAGTAAAATACTGGCTCGAAAAAGAGAAGATTCCACTAGAAAATCTACTGGTTGTAACAGACGACCTCAACCTTCCTTTCGGAACACTGAGAATTAAAACCAAAGGTAGTGATGGAGGACATAACGGATTGAAAGATATTCAGAATGTATTACAAACTACTAAATACAACAGGTTTCGCTTTGGGATTAGCGATGCATTTTCAAAAGGACGGCAAGTAGATTATGTCCTGAGTAATTGGAGTGAAGAAGAAACCGAAAAACTATCAGAACGCCTACAAAAAGGCCGTGAAATTATAGAAAGTTTTGGCCTAGCCGGTGTGTCGATAACAATGAATACCTTTAACGGAACTTTATGATGAAGGAATATACTGCTGCCAATTCCTATAAAAACCACCGCAATTGTATCGTGACAATTGGCACCTTCGATGGCGTGCATATTGGCCATAAAGCCATATTAAAGCGCATGGTCGATATTGCTAAAAAAGAAAATCTGGAATCGGTTTTACTTACTTTTTTCCCTCATCCACGTATGGTTCTGCAAAAAAACAGCGATATAAAACTCTTAAATACAATTGCTGAAAAAAAACAGTTGTTAAAAAGAACCGGACTTGACAACATTGTAATTCATCCTTTTACAATTGACTTTTCCCGCCTAAGTGCTCAGGAATACGTTCGGGATATATTGGTAAACGCCCTTAAAGCTAAAAAAGTAATTATTGGGTACGATCATCGCTTCGGAAGAAATAGAACAGCAACCATTACAGATCTTCGTGAATTTGGGAAAACATACGATTTTGAAATCGAAGAAATTAGCGCCCAGGAAATTGATGAAGTAACCGTAAGTTCCACCAAAATTCGGAAAGCCCTCAAAGCAGGAGACATTAATAGTGCAAACCAATCTCTTGGTTATCCGTATATGCTAACCGGAACCGTGGTTAAAGGGAAAAGCATTGGGCGAACGCTCGATTACCCCACTGCAAACCTATACATTCATGAACGTTATAAACTGATTCCCGGCAATGGTGTTTATGTGGTTTTTGCTGAAATAAACGGCGATATTGTATATGGAATTACAAGTATAGGAACCAATCCAACAGTTGGTGGTACACAAAAAACCATCGAAACCTATTTTCTGGATTTTAGCGGAAACCTTTACGAAAAACAACTTTGCATAGAATTTATAACACATATTCGCGCAGAGAAAACCTTCGAAAATACTGACCAACTAAAAGAAGCCATCAAAAAAGATGAAGCCTTCGCAAGAACGTACCTCAATCATTTTGGATAAACTGTTGTTCAAGCATATCGATAATACCAGTCTTGTTCTGTGGCGAGTGGTATTTGGTTTGCTTATTGCCATAGAGGGCTTTGGTGCCATCGCTACGGGATGGGTAAAGCGCACCTTAGTAGACCCGGAATTTACCTTCAACTTTATCGGTTTCGAATTTCTGCAACCTCTCCCAGGCAATGGGATGTACTACTATTTTGCACTCATGGGTGTCTTTGGATTGTGCGTGATGCTGGGGTACAAATACCGATTCAGTATGGCGGCGTATGCAATTATGTGGACCGCAGTCTATCTTATGCAAAAAACATCATACAACAACCATTATTACCTCATGATGCTACTTTGCTGGGTTATGGTATTCTTACCAGCAAACCAATGGTTTTCTCTTGACGCACGTTTTAATAAGAAACTAAAATTGCCATCCATGCCGCGATGGGTCCTATTAGCACTAATCCTTCAGGTGTGGATCGTATTCACCTATGCATCGGTGGCAAAATGGTATCCAGACTGGCTCAATGCTACGGTCCCAGAGCTATTTATGAAAGGAAAAAGCAATTACTGGCTTATTGGTGAACTTCTTCAGCAAAACTGGATACATTGGTGTATTGCATACATCGGGATCTTTTTCGACCTGCTCATTATACCGTTACTCCTTTGGAAACGGACCCGAGTTGTCGCTTTTGCTCTTTCGGTGTTTTTTCATCTCTTTAATTCGATTATTTTTCAAATTGGAATCTTTCCATATATGTCGATTGCCTTTGCTCTTTTCTTTTTTTCTTCGGAAACGTTACAGAAGCGATTCCTTCCGAAGAAAACATTGTATACCAAAGGCGAAATTAAAGTTCCCCGATACAAACCGTTACTTATCGGCGTATTATCAATCTATTTTGTGATACAAATTGGACTCCCGTTACGTCATTGGTTTTTTAAAGATGACGTACTATGGACAGAAGAAGCCCATCGATTAAGCTGGCGCATGATGCTACGTTCCAAGCAATCACTACTTACCGTATGGGTGAAAGACAAAGCCACTCAAAAACTTGAACGTTTCGAGTATACAGAGCTGTTAAGCCCTAAACAAAGCCGAAATGTAGGCTCAAAACCCGACCTGCTTTGGCAGTTGGCGCAACGCATAAAAAAACTGGAAGCGGAAAACGGAAGGGATATCGCCGTATATATGGACGTAAAAGTGAAAATAAACGATGGGGAGTTATTCCGCCTAATCAATTTCAAAACAGACCTGGCCAATGAGCCCTGGCATCATTTTAAACACCATGACTGGATCTTAGCTTCTCCCGAGGATTATCATAAAAAAGCCGATAATAAATAGCCAATTTCCCTAACTTTGCCTTCTTAAATTCCTATGGAAAATGTTACAGGTACACGAAATTCGCGAACATAAAGAAGCCTATATAACTGCCCTTGTCAAAAGAGGTCTGGAAGCAAAAACCAATATAGAAACGGTGCTGCAAGTAGATGAAGAACGTAGAAGCACACAGGCGAAATTGGATGAAATTCTTTCCCAATCCAATGCAATTTCAAAAGAGATTGGTATCCTTTTTAAAAATGGTGAAGTAGAAAAAGCCAATGAGTTAAAGGCGCGAACAACCGAACTAAAAGAAAATTCAAAAACGTTACAGGAACAGTTAAACAAGGCTGTTGAAACTCTTCAGGAATTGTTATACAGTCTCCCTAACATCCCTCATGAAAGTGTTCCCGCCGGCACCGATGAAAATGATAACGAAGAAATTTTCAGTGAAGGCGAAATTCCAAAACTGAGCGACAATGCCATGCCTCACTGGGAACTCGCAAAAAAATATGACCTTATCGATTTTGAGTTAGGTGTAAAAATTACCGGAGCAGGGTTTCCCGTTTATAAAGGAAAAGGGGCTCGTTTACAGCGTGCACTAATTTCATATTTTCTCGATAAAAATACTTCCGCAGGCTACACCGAATATCAGGTTCCATATTTGGTAAATGAAGCCAGTGGTTATGGTACTGGGCAGCTTCCCGACAAGGAAGGGCAGATGTATTATGTAACTGAAGATGATCTCTACCTGATTCCAACTGCTGAAGTTCCGGTGACCAATTTATTCAGGGGGGATTTGTTAATGCACAATGAATTACCCATAACGTGTACTGCCTATACGCCTTGTTTTAGAAGAGAAGCTGGAAGCTATGGAACCCATGTTCGTGGCCTCAACAGGTTGCATCAATTCGACAAAGTAGAAATTGTACGTATTGAACACCCCAATAACAGTTATGCTGCGCTGGAGGATATGGTAGCACACGTAAAAGAAATACTTCGTGACCTTAAGTTACCTTATAGAATTCTGCGTTTATGTGGTGGAGACCTTGGGTTTACATCGACACTCACCTATGATTTTGAAGTCTTTTCCACGGCTCAGGATCGCTGGCTTGAAGTTTCATCGGTTTCCAATTTTGAGACCTTTCAGGCAAACAGATTAAAACTCCGTTTTAAAGACATTAACGGCAAAAACAATCTGGTTCATACATTAAATGGTAGTGCTTTGGCGTTACCACGCGTATTAGCCGGAATTCTGGAAAACTATCAAACTCCCGAAGGCATCAAAATACCGGAAGTGCTTATTCCATACTGTGGTTTTGATATAATTTCTTAGCAAACGGCTTCATTTTTGATATACCGTTTCAGTAATCAATTTGTTATATTTACCCAATGCGTGCTATAGTTGTTATTTTATTGTTTTTTATTTCGGGCTCTTCTTTAGGGCAGAATGAACTTTTGGCAAAAAATTATTTTGACCGTGGGGAGTATGAAAAGGCACTGACTATTTATGATAAACTCTATCGGAAAAATCCAGGTAGGCTCGATTTTTTTATTTTTATCGTAAAATCCAACCAGCAACTTGAACATTTTACTGTGGCAGAAGAACTTCTTAAAGCCAAATTGAAATCACGCCGTGTGATTCCGCAGTTATTTGTAGAATTAGGCTATAGTTATTCCCTTCAGAATAAAGATTCCCTTTCGGCAGATAGTTATAAAAAAGCTATCGAGTTCACTTACGAAACTCCGGTGTATGCTTATACCATTGGTAAAAGTTTTGAAGGATACAGTTTACTGGACGAAGCCGTAATGGTGTACGAAGCAGCAATGAAAAACGACCCTGGAAAGGATTTTAACGTGCCTCTGGCGCGTATTTATGGGGAGCAGGGAAAGCTAGATAAAATGTTTGATGCTTACCTAAACCTCATGCAAAGCAATCCGGCATACCGGTCAGTTGCCAAGCGAAATTTTAGTCAGCACGTTTCTGAAGACCCACTAAACGAGGCCAATATTCTGTTGCGAAAAACATTACTTCGCAAGCTTCAGTCGAACCCCGATGTATTGTACAACGAATTACTAAGTTGGCTATTCATTCAGCAAAAACAATATAAAAAAGCATTTACACAGGAAAAAGCAATCTACAAACGCAAAAATCAGGATCTCATAGGGATCATTGATCTTGCGCTTATAGCCATCGACGAAAAAGACTATAAAAATGCGTCAGAGATTGTCGATTTTATAATTCAGAATGCTCCAACGATCGAATCAGAATTGCGAGGGCAGCAATACCGAATGAAAATTCTTTTGGAAACAGCCACCACCAAATCCTATCCAGATATTGAGCAGGAATTTGAAGATTTACTGCAGCGTTATGGGCGAAATGCGAAAACCTACGCACTTCAATTGGATTACAATCATTTTCTGGCATTTCAGGCAGGGAAAAAGGAGTTGGCAATCACAAATCTGAAAGCACTTACAAAAAACAACCTGCCTGTTTATCAGGAAGCTCGGGTAAAAATGGAACTAGCAGATATTTTGGTATTTGATGAAAAATTTAATCAGGCATTAATCTATTATTCTCAGATTCAAAAGAAAGTAAAAAACGACGTATTAGCACAGGAGGCGCGCTTTAAAGTTGCTAAAACAAGTTATTATAAGGGAGATTTTGAGTGGGCGCAAATACAATTGGACGTTCTAAAAAAGTCGGCTTCTCAGCTTATTTCCAATGATGCAATGGAACTGAGTTTATTGATTCGGGACAATTCTTTGGAAGATTCCACGCAAACTGCTTTGAAAAAATTTGCCAGAGCCGATTTACTTAGTCTTCAAAACCGCAATGTTGAGGCAATTGCAGCTTTAAATGATATTCTCACAATCCATAAAGGAGAAAAAATTGAAGATGAGGCCCTTTTAAAGATGGCGGCATTGCACGAGAAAACAAATCAGTTTGAAAAAGCAGAAGCCAATTATCTTAAACTTATAGAGTTTTATGCTGAAGATATTCTCGCAGACGATGCGTATTTTCGTTTGGCAAAACTTTACGAAACTAGACTTATGCTGCCCGATAAAGCCAAAGGATTTTACGAGCAAATAATCTACAATTTTGCCGACAGCATTTTTTTCGTGGAAGCAAGAAAACGATATAGAATGCTACGCGGAGACGCAATTAATTAAGCACCAATAACGAATACAAACTATGTACATCTATAACGTAACTATAAATATTGATGAATCTATTCACGATCAATGGCTTGATTGGATGAAAACCGAACACATCCCGGCGATGATCAATACAGGAAAATTTAGTAAGGCATTAATGACCAAAGTTAATGTTGAAGAGAAAATGGACGGTGCTACCTATTCGGTTCAATTTCGAACAGATTCCAAAGAAACCCTTAAAAAATTTTATAAGGAAGATTCATTCAGAATGCGTGCTCAAAGTAAACAGTTTGAAGGAAAGTTTGTTGTCTTCCGTACCGAATTAGAAATAATTAGTGAACAGTAATGGGCAAAGATGTACGTGCAAAAAAATACCTTGGCCAGCATTTTTTGCATGATGAACACACGGCCGAAAAAATTGGTAATACCCTTACATTAAAGGGGTATTCGAATGTGCTGGAAATTGGTGCAGGAATGGGTGTTCTCACTAAATATCTTATCGAAAAGCCTATTGCCCTTGTCGCAATGGATCTCGACACAGAGTCTATAGTGTATCTCCAAAACCATTATAAACAGGAGCATCTGGAAATTATCGAAGCCGATGTTTTGAAATTCGATATTTCTCAGCTTTTTAATGCTGAACCCTTTGCTATTATTGGGAACTTTCCCTATAATATTTCTACCCAAATTGTTTTTAAAATGCTCGAATGGCGTAAACGAATTCCTGAATTTACCGGAATGTTTCAAAAAGAAGTAGCGCAGCGTATTTGCGAAACCGAGGGCAGCAAAAAGTACGGTATTCCTTCGGTTCTTGTACAAGCATTTTATGATGCTGAATATCTTTTTACGGTTAAACCTAGCGTATTTAACCCTCCTCCAAAAGTAGACAGCGGAGTACTTCGCCTAAGGCGAAAAACAGAAAATGCACTTCCTTGTGATGAAAAACTGTTTTTTAGAGTGGTAAAAATTGCGTTTCAGCAACGTCGTAAAACCCTTCGGAATTCTTTAAAAAGTTTCAATCTTTCCCAAAAACTAAAAGAAGATACTATCTTTGACCAGCGGCCGGAGCAACTTTCGGTTGCAGAATTTATTTCGCTCACACTAAAGATAGAAGAAGATGCAGTTTCAGCTAACGACTGATTTTATAAAACAGGTGGAACAACTTATTATCGTTAAAGACGGTAATGCGTTGCGCCAACTACTGCATGACATTCACTTTGCCGACATAGCCGAGTTACTCGAAGAACTAAAAAGCGACGAGGCTACCTACCTTATAAAACTACTTGAAAGCGAGCTTACCTCAGAAGCATTAAGTGAACTGGATGACGATGTTCGGGAAAAAATCCTTAACCGCTTATCCCCTAAAGAAATTGCAGAAGAACTACAAGAACTAGACACCGATGATGCCGCAGATATCGTGGCAGAACTAGATGAAGAAATACAGCAGGAAGTAATTGGAAAGATTGAAGACAACGAACTGGCGGCAGATATTGTTGAGCTTTTGAAATATGACGAAGATACCGCAGGAGCACTAATGGCGAAAGAATTAGTGCAGGTGAAAGAAACCTGGACTGTTGCAGGGTGTGTTAGAGAAATGCGGCGACAGGCAGAAAATGTAACACGCGTTCATTCAATTTATGTAACTGACACCGAAGGGAAACTTAAAGGGCGACTTTCACTTAAAGACCTTTTAACTGCTTCGGGGAAAACTCACATTAGCGAGGTATATATTCCTAAAGTAGATTACGTGACTGTTCACACCGAAAATGAAGAAGTGGCTCGTATCATGCAGAAATATGATCTTGAAGCCATCCCTGTGGTCAACGAAAATGGCGTACTTATGGGGCGTATTACTATAGACGATATTGTTGATTTTATTAAAGAAGAAGCCGAAAAGGATTACCAGTTGGCTGCTGGTATTTCTCAGGATGTTGAGGCAGATGATAATATCTGGCAACTTACAAGAGCAAGATTGCCTTGGTTGGTCCTTGGGTTATTTGGTGGTTTAGGCAGTGTATACATTATGCAAGGATTTGAAGATGCCTTAAATCACTACCCAATACTTTTCTTTTTTACACCACTCATTGCCGCAATGGCAGGAAATGTTGGGGTACAATCGAGCGCAATTATTGTACAGGGGCTTGCCAATGATAATGTAAAAGGGAGTTTGTTAAAACGCCTTATTAAAGAAGTTGGTCTTGCACTTATTAATGGACTCGCACTTGGTTTATTGGTTATGCTCTTTGGTTTTATTGTTGGGCAAAATCAGTTGATAAGTATCGCCATTGCAGTTTCAATGTTATCCGTAATTATAGTTGCCGCCCTGGTTGGCACCTTCGTGCCAATTATTCTGGACAAAAAAGGAATTGATCCCGCTATTGCTACTGGTCCGTTTATTACAACAAGTAATGATATCTTCGGAATTTTCCTATTCTTTTATATATCCAGAATTATTCTTGGAGGATTTTGATTCCTGAAGTATACATCCATCAATTTACAGTTCCGGCTTCGGCAATCGATATCCGGAACCATGTAAACAATCTGGCCTATCTGCAATGGTGTCTCGAGGCTGCCGAAAACCACTGGAACAAGAATGCTTCCGAAGAAATAAAGCAGCAATTTATTTGGTATGTACTGCAACACTCAATAGATTATAAAGCCGCCGCATTTGAAGGAGAAAAGCTTCAGGTAGAAACCTGGGTAGCTTCTTCGGAAGGTGTGCGAAGTGAACGACACTACAGAATTTTCAGAATTAAAGATAGAAAAACATTGATTGAGGCCAAAACCCTTTGGTGCTTTTTCGATGCAAAAACCCTTAAGCCAGCCAAAATTCCTGAAGAAATTCGTATTTTGTTCCTACAAAAATAGCAGTTTATGACGCCTATAAACATTAAAGAAAAGTTTAAGAAATTCGATAAGCAATGGCATCCGCATCAAATTGCAGTTGTTGATGATATGCAGGTGATACTTGCAAAGATTCAGGGGGAATTTGTGTGGCACACACATGAGCATGAAGACGAATTATTTTACGTTCAGAAAGGCACCCTTGAAATGCATTTCAGAGATAAGATTGAAGTGGTGAAAGAAGGAGAAATAATTGTGGTTCCGAAGGGTGTGGAGCACTGCCCCAAAAGTATCGGGGATGATGAAGTACACCTCCTCCTTTTTGAAAAAATTGCAACAAAGCACACTGGCGAAGTGATACATGATAAAACGCAAACCGAATATCCCAAGATATAACCATGCATATTCTCCACCTCGATAAAAATCATCCCTTGTTATTGGAACAACTTACAAAAGCCGGTTTTTCGAACACCGAAGAATACACCGCCAGTAAAGAAACCGTGGAAAAATACATACGAGAATTTGAAGGTATAGTGATAAGAAGCCGATTTGATATTGACAGGCAGTTCATTGATGTGGCAGTTAACCTGAAATTCATTGCGCGTGTTGGTGCCGGACTTGAAAGTATCGATGTGACCTATGCTGAAAGTAAAGGGATTCGTCTTTTCTCTGCTCCGGAAGGCAACCGAAATGCTGTAGGAGAGCATACATTGGGAATGCTGCTTTCGTTGTTTAATAATCTCAATATAGCCGACCGCGAAATAAGAAAGGGCATGTGGAATCGTGGTGCAAACCGCGGAATTGAACTGGAAGGCAAAACTGTTGGGATTATTGGCTATGGCAATATGGGGAAAGCCTTTTCAAAAAAACTGAAGGGGTTTGATTGTGAAGTATTCTTTCACGATATAAAAGACAATCTTGGAGATGAAAATGCCAAACAAGTCTCTTTAGAAGAGCTGCAAAAAAAGGCAGATGTGCTAAGCCTTCATACACCAATGACACCACTCACAGAAAATATGGTAAATACAAAATTTATCAATAAATTTAAAAAGCCCTTTTGGCTTTTAAATACTGCCCGTGGCAAAAGTGTTGTGACTTCAAATCTGGTTTCGGCATTAAAAAACGGTAAAATTCTAGGTGCTGGATTGGACGTCCTGGAATACGAGAAAAATTCTTTTGAGTCCTTGTTCAATTCCGAAGAAACCTCGGGGGTATTACGGGAGCTCCTAACGATGGATAATGTAATTTTGAGCCCACATATTGCTGGATGGACAGTTGAAAGCAAGGAAAAGCTTGCTAAAACTATTATGAATAAAATATTGGAACATTTTAAACCTTGAAACTATGAAAGCTACTTTATTTCCCGAAGAGTTTAAAGTCCGAAAAGCTGCACTCGAACAACAAATGAAAGACTACGGAGGATCCGGTTTTATGGCCATCTTAATGTTTGCTTCGGTTGTAATTATTGGTTTGATAATTTCATTAATTTCAGCATTAATTTTACAACGTAAATAAGCACAGTATGCAATACAAAGCAACCTCTCCACAAGACTATATTGATCAACTTCCCGAAGATCGAAAAGTGCCGATGGAACGACTTCGCCAAACGATATCCAAAAACCTTCCAAAAGGGTTTGAAGAAGGCATAAACTACGGAATGATTGGTTACTATGTTCCCCACTCGGTTTACCCTGACGGCTATCATTGTGATCCAAAATTACCACTCCCGTTCATGCACATTGCCTCTCAAAAGAACTTCATCGCACTTTATCATATGGGTATATACGCAAAAAAAGAGTTGCTCGATTGGTTTGTTTCCGAATATCCGAAACATTGCAAATACAAACTAGACATGGGGAAAAGTTGTGTGAGATTCAAAAAAACAAATGATATTCCTTTCGATTTAATTGCACAGCTAACTACAAAAATGACCAAAAATGAATTGATTAATCTATATGAAATAAGCATCAAAAAGAAATAATCTTGAAAAATAGAGTTACAGGAATAGGCGGTTTCTTTTTTAAGACGAAAGACCCTGATATGGTGAAGAATTGGTATCGTAATCATTTAGGGTTAAACACAGATCAATGAGGTTGTACCTTCTGGTGGAAGGATGAAAACGGGAACAAATGTTCAACACAATGAAGCCCATTGACAATGATTTTGAGTAGTATTTAATTTTATGGTGAAAATCAGTTTGTTATTGTTTTTTTTTATAATTTTAACACTTAACTAAATACTAAGTAATTATGTCTGAAGAAAATAACAATGACGCTTTCGAAAGCGCAAAAGAGGGTGCAGAAAAAGCAGCAGAAAAAATAGGCAATGAAGCCAAAGAAGCTGCAAGTGATATAAAGGAAGAATGGAATACGGTAACCAGCAGTGAGAACAAGAAAATGATTGCGGGAATCGTTGCAATTGTAATTGGTTCCCTTGGGATACATAAATTCATTTTAGGCTATACAAAAGAAGGAATTATACAGATTATAATTACTTTTGTCACCTGTGGTCTTGGTGGTATTATCCCTCTTATCGAAGGAATCATCTACCTCACGAAGAGCGATGAAGAATTTTATGAAACCTATCAAGTCAATAAAAAAGGCTGGTTCTAATCTAATTTCAAGCTTTTGGTACATAAAAAATACTAAAAGCTTTTTTGCTATATATTAATATCGTAATATTGCGATATATAAATTATACATCATGGGCGTTTCAAAAAGACATTTACATTCTATACAGGTAAACAGGTTAGCCGATATGGCGAAAGTTCTCTCACATCCCGCACGAATCTCTATCTTAAATTACATTGGTGATTGTGACGGCTGTCTTTGTAAAGATATTTCAGAAAAAATACGCCTATCGCAACCTACAACCTCTCAGCACCTGCAGGTGATTAAAAAATCGGGGCTGCTGAAAGGTAAATTCGAAGGTAAATCACAATACTATACTATCAACAAAGATAAACTTATGGCATTGAAGGAATTGTTTGCCGATTTCTTCGAGGTCACCGAACAAAAATGTTGTTAATCTAATATCCTTTTACAATGAAAACTCAAGAATTTTTAGACATACTGAAAAATAATCAGGAAAAATCACTCCTTTTCGAATATGCTCCCGATCAATTGGTTGGTGCCCATTATCATATTACCGAAGTAAAACACCTTAAAATAGATGCTGTTGATTGTGGTGCCAATACCGATGCTTGGAACGAAACAGTAATCCAACTTTGGGAGAGCCCTTCTGAAATTGGCAAAACTGAATACATGTCTGCCTACAAAGCACTCGGTATCCTTAATAAGGTAGGTACTATGAAACCATACAACCTCACTTCCGAAGTAAAAATAGAATACGGAAATGCACTATTCCATACAGCGCACCTTTTTATTGATGATTATGAGATAAACGAGACAAATTTGTTGCTTAAATTAGTCGTTACAAAAACCAACTGTAAGGCGAAAGAAACATGTGGCGTTCCTGAAACTGTCGCCGTGAATACAGAAGAAGCGTGTTGCGTTCCCGGTGGTGGCTGTTGTTAAATAATGAAAATAGTACCCTTAAAGAAAGAAGGAGTAAAAAAGTGAATTATATAAAAAACGTTTTGGTTTTATGTACTGGGAATAGCTGTCGCAGCCAAATGGCTCATGGCTACTTAAAGCAATTTGCTGAAAATAAAGCGACAATTTACAGTGCTGGCATTGAAACCCACGGGTTAAACCCAAGGGCTGTTTCAATCATGGCCGAGGATGCTATTAATATTAGTAATCATACATCTAACCACCTAGACGAATATCTGGGAATAAACTGGGATTTTATTATCACTGTTTGCGATCATGCCAAAGAATATTGTCCGTTTATCGCTGCGCCCAATGCCAAAAGGCTGCATCATAACTTTAGTGATCCGTCTAAAGTGAATGGTTCCGAAGAAGAAATTCATTCGGCTTTCCTGAAAACCCGGAACGAGATTAAGGAATATTGTCGTAATTTTATGGAAACTAACTTCTAACAACTATGACTCTTGCCACCAATATACTTATTGCATTTGTTGCTTTATTACATCTTTACATTATGTGGTTCGAAATGTTTGCATGGACCACCCGTGGCCGAAAAATCTTTCGGAATTTCCCAAAGGATCTTTTTGAGCCCACCAAAACAATGGCTGCCAATCAAGGACTGTATAATGGTTTTTTAGCCGCAGGACTTATCTGGACATTCTTCATTGAAAACCCCGAATGGAAAACTAATGTCGCGATCTTCTTTTTAATTTGTGTTGCCGTTGCAGGAATATACGGGGCAATGACCGCTAGCAAGAAAATCTTGTTTGTGCAAACCCTTCCGGCGCTTTTAGCACTTGCAGCCCTACTTCTAAGTTAGTCATCATGCAATTCGACCTTAATAAATCTATATCGATATTAGAAAGAACACCTGCGGTGCTTAAATCATTGTTAGATGGAATTGCTTCTGAATGGACTCAAGAAAATGAAGGTCCCGATACCTGGAGCCCATTTGATATTGTAGGTCATTTGCTACATGGAGAAAAAACCGATTGGATTCCAAGAGTTCTTATTATTTTGAATGACAGCGAAAACAAAACGTTTCAGCCCTTTGATAGATTCGCCCAATTTGAAGAAAGCAAAGGGAAAAGCCTGAACGAGCTTTTATTGGAATTTGAATTACTTCGGAATAAAAATCTCGAACAATTAAAAGGGCTGACCCTTACCAAATTCGATTTGAATAGTAAGGGAATGCATCCCGAACTTGGGGAGGTAACCCTTCAACAAGTGCTTGCCACGTGGGTTACTCACGATCTCGGCCATATAGCACAAATAAGCAGGGTGATGGCAAACCAGTATAAAAACGAGGTAGGGCCTTGGACGGCATATATGAGTATTCTGAGCCGGTAAATTTGGGAATATTATTTCTGAAAAACTATCCTGAATAGAATAATGGAAACCTTAGTCTAAGTAATTATACATGCTTTTTCATTTCGACTTAAAAAACCACCTTCTAAGAAGGCGTGATATTTATTTCAAATGAATTCATACAATATGGTTTGCTCTATGCTTTCATAGAACTGCAATTACAACTAAAGCCATACATTTATCCTAACGTAAATGATCTATTATGAAGAAAGTTATCTTGATTATCCTAATTGCGTCATTCCCGCTTGCCGGATGCCCGAAGAAACCAACCATTGGCAATGTAACCAAGAAGGTACAATCACTTACTATAACCGGGGCCGATATAGATTTTAAAAACCTGATGATCGAAGCTGCTCTTGAAATTGATGGCTGCACTCTGGCTCCCGAAAACTGCAAAAATCTACCCGACCCCTGGAAGGAAGGTAAAATGCAAACACTTCCCCAGCAAATAGAAACCGTACGGAATGATATTAATAGTGGCAAGGTTCAAATCATTATGGCTCGATTTGAAAATGCAATGCTTAATGGGAAGGGTGGCGAAGTACTCACAAAAAGCAATCTATTTACTACATTTTCCTATCACAGTGGTTACGGTTTGGATACTATTAAAAAGAGGATGGATGGGTATATCGGGAGGCTTGAAGAAACGTCAAAAGAATAGATCATTCCTCCTCTTCTTTACTCAAATACTTCTTTTCAAGCTCGGCTTGAAACTCTTCCATTACTGGTTTTACTGTACTTTCGGGCAAATCGGCAATGCGGATATACATTAGGCCATCCACAGCATTATTGAACATGGGGTCCACATTAAATGCGACCACCTTCGCATTTTGCTTGATGTATTTTTTAATAAGTACGGGTAGGCGCAAATTGCCAGGTTCCAGCTCATCTATAAGCCTGTCGAATTTGTTAAGATCTGCTTTAGATTCATCGAAGATGAAATCTTTATCGGCATCTTTCAGTTTAACTTTAAACTCTTTTTTAGGGTTTATGTATTGCGCGACATAGGGGTCGTAGTAATTCGATTTCATAAACTCGATCATAAGTGACTTTGAGAATTCAGAAAATTTATTACTAATACTCACCCCTCCAATAAGGAAACGGTGTTCGGGAAAACGCAAGGTTGTATGCACAATTCCCTTCCAAAGCAAAAACAATGGCATTGGGCGCAGCTGATATTCTTTAATAATAAACGCCCTACCCATCTCAATAGACTCGTTCATCATAGGATATAATTCGGGTTCAAACCTAAACAGGTCCTGTAGGTAAAAACCATCGATTCCATACTTCGGAAAAATCTTAGATCCAAACCCCATTCGGTAGGCACCTACAAGTTTCTTCGCATCGCTATCCCATAAAAACATATGATGGTAATAACTGTCAAATTTATCCAGATCGGTCGCATTATTAGTGCCTTCCCCCACTTCCCGGAACGTTATTTCACGAAGGCGGCCAATTTCTTGAAGTACATTGGGAATACTTTCTGCGGGCGCTAAAAACACTTCATAATTTTTACTAATGAGCAATCGCTTGTCTTTCTTCCGAAGCAATTCAATTTCAGTTTCCATCATTTCCACAGAAACTGCCCCGGCGATTTTTTTAGGAGGTTTGGGAATTTTTAGCTTTTTAGGAATGTTTTCCAGTAATTTTTTCTTCTGAAAAGGATTTGCGAGAACGTACGTTTTCTTCCTGAGAAACTCAGTGAAGTCTTCGAGCGACTTGTATTCTCTTTGATCAGCCACAGAAATAGGATTCCCAATACGCACTTTGATTACTCGATCCCGCTGTGTTAACAATTCCGAAGGCAACTTTGCTGTACGTAAGGTGTCATTTAATTTTGCCAAACGATAGAACATTTTACTATTCTTCGCGTGAAAATAAAGTGGCACAACAGGGACTTCGGCATTTTTAATTAGCTTCATTGCTGCGATTTCCCATGGTTTATCAACAACAAGCTTACCGTCGCGATAGGTAGAAACCTCTCCAGCCGGAAAGATTCCCAATGGGTGACCGTCCCGTAAATGTTCTAAAGCATATTTAAACCCCATGATACTCGACTTCACGTCTTTTCGTTCTTCGAAAGGATTCACCGGCATCACATAGGGTTTCAGCGGTTTAACACGATGCAGTAAGAAATTCGCAATAATTTTAAAATCGGAACGGTGTTCCACCAATAATTTTAACAGTAATATTCCATCTATTCCTCCAAGCGGGTGGTTACTAATAGTAATAAAAGGACCGGTTTTAGGAATACGCCTGAGGTCTTCCTCCGGAATCTCAAAATTAATCTCAAATTCGTCTAAAAGAGCATTAATAAATTCAAGATCACTAAGGTGTTTATTGCGATCGTAAATTTTATTGATGGTCGAAATCTTCAACACCTTCATCAGCATCCAACCCAAAAATGTGCCTATAAATCCAAATTTATCGACATTAATAGTTTTGGCTACCTCTTTGGCATTTACTAATCCCATTGTTTCGGTTGTTTTAGGTATTCCCTTAATAATTGAGGGAAGAACAAATATAAGAAAACGCAGACAGTTATTCTTTCACAATTAGCTGTACGGTATCTCTGGTTTCTTGCTTAAGCAGCACCTCTTTGTTTTTAGTAAGGGTTTTTATTTCTGAAGGAACCGAGTGCCGGACGGTATACAGTGTAACATCTTCATCCCACCGAACCCTGAATTTTTCCCTGAGTTTTGCGAGCAGCTTGTCTAGCTTATCGAACTTATTATCAACACATACCGAAAAACTTATCGCAGAATTCTGAATGAGCTCGACTTTCATTTTATACTCGTGTAACCATCGAAAAACATCACTAATATTGTCTTCCATCATAAAGCTAAAGTCCAAAGATGACAACGAAATTAACACCAGATTTCGTTTCAGAATAAAACAGGATATCATAGGGTTGAGCGTTACACCTTTTCCAACACAGGTTCCTTGATTCGTTGGATTTAAAAATGAGTTTATAAACAACGGAATCTCCTTTCGTTGCAATGGTTGAAGAGTTTTCGGATGAATTACTGATGCCCCGTAAAAGGCAAGCTCAATGGCCTCTCTATAGGAGATATTCTTTAACAGAGTGGTGTTTTCGAAATATCTGGGATCGGCATTCAGCAATCCTGGAACATCCTTCCAAATCGTTACACTGTCTGCATTGAGGCAATAGGCGAAAATAGCAGCTGTATAATCACTCCCTTCACGACCAAGTGTGGTTGTAAAGTTATTTTCGGCATCCGACCCTAAAAATCCCTGTGTAATGGTAAGACCGGTTTTTTGTACTTTTTCTGAAATGTACTTATGCGTCTGTTCCCAATCTACACGCGCATCCCTGTAATTGGAATCGGTAATAATACATCTGCGAACATCGAGCCAGCTGTTCCTTATATCATTGTCTGTAAGGTAAGCAGCAATTATCGTTGTAGAAAGTAATTCACCAAAACCAACTACCTGATCGTAAACAAAAGGATGTTTCTTTGAACGGTTTGTGTCAAAAAAAACGTCGAGCTTATTAAAAAGTTCTCCTAGCTGTTTAAAAACTGGGTGTGATGCATTTGGAAATAAATCCTGAAGAACCGTGATATGATAATTTCGAAATTGAGATATATACTCCGAAAGTTGCTCTCCCTCCTTTAGGTATTCGTTAACGGTTTTTTCAAGATGATTGGTCATTTTTCCCATCGCCGAAATCACCACAAGAAGATCCTTTTCGGCAGTGGCTTCCAAAACTTTTTTAATATTTCTTACCCCTTCAGCATCCTTTACTGAGGCGCCACCAAATTTAAATACTTTCATGTGTTTTCTTTATTGTTTCTCAATGGTCACCTCGTTTCATGATTGTTCTTCAATAAACTTTTTCAACGACTCTTCTTTCATTTCCACTAGCCACCAATCTTTCAATACCTCGGCACCACTTTTTTCATAGAAATCGACTGCATCTTTATTCCAGTCCAAAACCATCCATTGCACCCGTTTCACTCCCTGCTTATACGAATATTCCAAAACCCGATTATAAAGTGCCCTCCCTACTCCGTTACCTCGCATATTTTCGGTAACAATAAGATCTTCGAGATGCACTGTTCGACCTTTCCATGTCGAAAATCGAAAATACGCAAGTGACATACCTACAATTTCCGATTTTACTTCGGCAACAAAGCACATAAATTGAGAATTACTGCCAAAACCAGCATTTTGAAGTTCTGCGACCGTAACCTCTACTGCATCAGGTTCTTTCTCAAAAACTGCAAGTTCTTTGATAAGTTCTAACACAGCTTCCATGTCGTCTTTCCGGGCATTTCTTACGGTTATCTCCATGGTTTTGGTTTTGGCTAACAAATATCGGCTCTATTTTCCAAAAATTACGATATTTGCCTTAAATCTACAACACCCTATTACTAATGCCACAAAAAAATAAAACCTTAGGTGAATTCATTATCGAAAATCAAGAAGAATTTCGGTATTCCTCCGGAGAATTGTCACGTCTCATTAATTCAATCCGACTAGCCGCGAAAGTGGTAAACCATGAGGTAAATAAAGCGGGATTGGTTGATATATTGGGCACTGCGGGCGACACCAATATTCAAGGGGAAGATCAGCAAAAGCTTGATATTTATGCCAATAACGCCTTTATAAGAACCCTTACCAATCGTGAGATTGTTTGTGGAATTGCAAGTGAGGAAGAGGATGATTTTATCACCATTAAAGGCCGGAACGAGCAGCACGACAACAAATATGTTGTTTTAATCGATCCGTTAGACGGCTCATCCAATATTGATGTAAATGTTTCGGTTGGAACTATTTTTTCAGTGTATCGCCGCATTACCCCTTCGGGTACTCCAGTTACTCTTGAAGATTTTCTCCAACCCGGAAATAAGCAAGTGGCGGCAGGTTATATTATTTATGGGACATCGACGATGCTTGTATACAGTACAGGGCATGGTGTAAACGGTTTTACGCTTAATCCTGCAATTGGAACTTTCTATTTGTCACACCCAAACATGAAGTTTCCAAAAGACGGAACTATTTATTCAGTAAACGAAGGGAATTATGTGCATTTTCCGCAGGGGATAAAAGATTATATAAAATACTGTCAGGAAGAAGAAGGGGATCGTCCATATACTTCCCGATACATTGGTTCGCTGGTTTCAGACCTGCATAGAAACATGATTAAGGGAGGTATTTACATTTATCCAAATACAGCAAAAAATCCAAAAGGTAAACTCAGGTTGTTGTACGAATGCAACCCAATGGCGTTCGTAATTGAACAGGCGGGTGGTATGGCCAGTGATGGCTTCACAAAAATTCTTGATATTAAGCCTACTGAACTTCACCAGCGCATTCCGTTTATCTGCGGAAGTCTAAACATGGTTTTAAAAGCGAAACAATTCATGCAAAACGTATAATCTCATAAATATAGGAGTTTTAATCTTTTTTTTTTAAATTTATAGGAATCTACAAACACTAACATACTGATGGCAAAAAAAACTACATCAAAACCAAATCCTGAAAATCAGGATTCTACATCAAAAATCGAAGCGATTAAAAACCTGATTTTTGGTGAGAATATAGCGCAATACGACAACGAATTTGAAACCCTAAAAAGAGATCTCGACAAAAAGAAAAAGGTTTTGGAGGACTATATCGATGATGTTCGGAATGAGCTTATGCAGTCGATAGATTCGCTTAGTACAGATGTGAATATTCGCATCACCGATCTGGAAGATGCGTTCAATGCCAAGGCAGAATCTTTGGGCGAAAAGAAGGTGGATCGAAAAGAACTGGGTAAACTTCTTATAAATCTAGGTGAAAAAATAAGTTCTTAACGACCCATTACTGTATTAAAACTGATGGTAAAAGAGGAAGAGGACAAACTACAGTTGCTTCGTGATATCCTGTTAATTGATGACAGGGAAGTTGCGCGTGCTGTATCTCAACGACTGGACACCATTTCAGAAATACTGGAAAAACGGGAAAAGCTTTCAAAAAAAGTAGACCCTATTATTGAAAAACGCCTGAACAAATTTGTTGAAGATATTCCATCAACATTGGGACCTGTAATAACACAAACCCTGAAAGAACAGATTAAAAACTCAAAAGATCAGGTTGTTGAAGCACTTTATCCCATTCTGGGTAAAATGATTAAAAGATATGTTCAGAATGAAATAAAATTGCTTTCAGAAAGTATAAATAAAAAAGTAAACAACACTTTTTCCGTTCAAGGAATTAAGCGTAAAATACGTTCGGTATTTACCGGTATAAAGGAAAGCGATCTTATTATCGCTGAATCGAACCAGCCACTTATAAATGAAATTTTTATAATTGAAAAGGGCTCCGGTTTATTATTAGGAAATTACAGCACCACCGAAACGATGGATAAAGATATGCTCTCGGGCATGCTCACTGCGATTAAGAGTTTCGTTGAAGATGCATTCTCTGGAGGAGCTCAGAATCTTGAGGCTATAGAATATGAGTTGTACACCATCCATATCCAGAATTTCTTTTCGTATTATATCGCTGTAGTCGTTTCTGGAAATTACACCCGCGCTTTCGAGAGTAATCTTGAAAACGATTTACTGGAACTTTCAAAAAATCTTTCTCCAAATATCAATACACTATTGCGCGAACAAGTCGATGAAATTTTAGAAAAGCACCTAAAGCAGTATTCATAAAAAAAGCGTGTTCAACCATAGGATTTTTTAAGAAGGTCTTTCAGGAGATTATGGTAATAAATTAAAAAAAAGAAAGAAAAAATAGAATTCGTGGATTCTTTTTATTCTCTTTGTCTTAAAGTGTATCAACTAAATAGTAATTTTATTATTTTTAATCCCTAGAAATTGAACGCATGGCAACGGTTCGAAAAATTGTACTTCTTGGTCATTTTGGGGTAGGAAAGACTAGTCTTGTGCGTCGTTATATAGACAGCCAGTTTAGTGAAGATTATCTTGTTACAGTTGGGGTTCATGTAAAGAAAAAGGATGTGATTATTGATGATGAGAAAGTTACGCTCATCATTTGGGATATCGAAGGAAACAATTCAATTGAAAAAACCCGAAACTCTTATCTTCTTGGTAGTCATGGATTTATGTATATATTTGATGTTAATCGACCAGAAAGCTACAATACTCTTCAAACAGAATTGGATTATCTCAATGATAATTTTAACGGCGTCCCTGTTTGTATTGTAGGGAACAAATGTGACCTTTTTACCAACGATTTTAACATAGACTTCTTTAAAGATTCAATTTATAAAGATTGCCATTTTACCAGTGCCAAAACTGGCGATAATGTTGAAGCGATCTTTCGCGATATTGCCAAACGAATCCAATAATATGAATCCAAGCCTCAAAACCGAAATCCTAAACAACAGGATTCAGGAAATTCAACTCGAGAATAGTGGCATTGTTATAAGGAGTGATAACGCTCTTTTCAATATTTCTGAAGGGCAATCTATTAGCGAAATCCATCCGTTTTTTGAGGGTATTATTCCTTTGCTGGAAACAGTTTCAGACACCCTTAAAATCCCATGTGTCAATATAGATTTAGTCTCAGACTTGAAGATTGTTGACGTTGAATTTTTTCGGAAGGATGGTGAATTGATTTTATTTCTGTTTGATCTAACTGAACATTACGAAGCCTCTCAGCCCCTTGTTCAGGAAAAAAACCTAGTCTCTATTGCAAAGTATAAGTTGGCTTTCGAAAAACAACTATTGCAGGCTAAGGAAGAGTTCAAGAATAATTTTTTATCGAATCTTAACCATGAGATTAGAAACCCCTTAAATAATCTCCTGGGTTTTATGGAATTACTGAAAGAAACCCGGCTTGACTACGATCAAAACGAAACCATGAAAGTCATGCAAAGAACCGGAGCGCATATCAAGGTATTGATGGATGATATGCTCGACATATCAAAAATTGAACGGGGCGTCCTTGATATTAAAAATGTGAGTTTTAATCTGAGCCATCTGGTCAATAATCTTCAGAACCATTTCCAGCTAAAATATCATGATAATCCAGTGGAGCTTGTAGTTAATTTCCAAAATAAAGTGCCACGTAAACTTATTGGTGATCCTACCCGTTTAAATCAGATACTTTCAAATTTACTTGAAAATGCTTTCAGAAATACAGAAACCGGGCAAATCTCCCTGTCTGTTTCTGTAGGTAAGAAAACGGGGGAAACTATCAAATTCGAATTTACAATCTCCGATTGCGGAAGAGGGATTCCTTCAGACAAGCTCGAGAAAATTTTCGACTCCTATTTCCAATTTCAGATCGAAAAGTTAAAACCTTTAGGCCAAGGTTTAGGTCTAAAAATCGTGAAAGATTTGACCGAGTCTTTAAAAGGTAATATCCAGGTGTCAAGTGAACCTGAAGGCGGTACCTCTTTTCAATGCATTATTCCTTTTGAAATAAGAACAACATCACAGGCTAAAAAAACAGTTCCAAAAGGGTCAGGAATTTTAATGAGCAAGCGAATTCTTATCGTTGAAAATGAAACAACAAACCAAATGCTCCTCATGAAAACATTTCTTAACAATGAAAAGGGATATGTTATTGAGGTGGCAATGAATGCCGAACATGCTCTAGAACTATTGGAAAATAACGTCTACAGCATGGTAATGTTTAAAATGTCTTTACCAGAAATTGGTGGAGAAGAGCTTATTTCCAGAATAAGTAATCACAAATTAGACACTATTGCAAACCTTCCTATACTTATTGCAAGTGGTAGCACCTTATTGCTGGAAAGAGAAGCAATTATCGCTGCAGGCGCCTCAGTCTTTCTAGCAAAACCATATACAAAAAAAGAGCTTTTCAATTGCATTGAAAAGCTCATTAGATAACAAGAAAATTTATTTTTTATTTAGCAAATAGCGATAATCTTCAAGGTCGAGTCCTCCCTTAAAAATTGCTATCGAGCGCTTAATTAGTTTGTTTGCAAGAACTTCGGTATAACCAAGACCAATTGCATATCGTGCTATTAAACTACGCTCTTCTTCATCAATTTCGTGATCGGCAAAAATTATTTTAAACAGATCCAACATACGCTGTAGGCGTTCGCTGGCTGAGTTTGGAGGATTAATAGGGTATTTTGATGGGTTTTTCAAAACAATCGCATATTCTACCTCGGTAATATCAAGTTTTCTCGCAAAACGTTCAAGTAGTTTTACTTCTGCCGGTATTAACTCACCATCCACTAAGGCCATTCTTACAATTGAAGCAAAGTGGCCAAGATTTTGGGAATGTTTTCCACTTTCAAAAAGATCTGTAAATGTCATAATTCCAATTTATGGTGCAAAGATAACCCTGTTTCTTGTTTTTTACCTGAAATTTCTTCGGAATAAAACCCATTATAAAACTTTTCTTATTTCAGATAAAATATAACACCACATCTGCTATCTTTAGAATGAATTTATACAATACATTCCTGATAGTCAATCAAAAACAACCCATGCTTCAAAATCAAAAAAAACTATTCAATCTTTCAGAAGAAGTTACCTATCTCAACTGCGCAACCATGTCTGTTCAATTGCGTTCCGTGGAAAAAATTGGTGTTGAAAATCTTTATAAGAAATCGAACCCACACACCATTACAGCAGCACATTTTTTTGAAGATCGGCAGTTGCTAAAAGAGCGTTTCGCCCAACTTATCCATGCTCCAGATCCTCAGAGTATTGCAATTATTCCGGCCGTTTCCTATGGTATTGCGACCGTGATAAAAAATATTCGCTTCGAAAAAGACGATGAAATAATTCTTTTAGAAGAGCAATTTCCAAGCAATTTTTATGCTTGGAAAGCACTTGAAAAAGAAAAAGGGGTGAGGCTCAAAGTTATTCCCGCTCCACCTCTAGCAACAGCTAGAGGCAAAAAATGGAATGCATCTATTCTCAGTGCAATCTCTGCAAAAACAAAAGTCGTTTCCATTCCCAATGTTCACTGGGCCGATGGAACTCTTTTCGATCTTAGAACGATTCGCAGTCGAACAAACGACATTGGAGCCTACCTCATCATTGACGGGACGCAGAGCATTGGCGCACTTCCTTTTTCGGTTGAAGAAATAAAACCAGACGCCTTAATTTGTGGAGGATATAAATGGCTTATGGGTGGTTATGGTTTAGGATTGGCTTATTATGGCGAGCGTTTTTACAATGGAATTCCCTTAGAAAACAACTGGATTAATCACGAAGGCAGTGAAGATTTTTCACGGTTGGTGAAATACAACGAAAACTTTAAGCCAAAAGCTGCGCGTTACGATATGGGAGAATCCAGTAATTTTATTCTTACTCCTATGCTTTCCGAAGGTATCCGGCAACTCCTTGAATGGACTCCGGAGGGAATTCAGCGGTATTGTGAAATGATAACTTCGGAAGCGATCTCGGAATTTACAAAACAAGATTATTTCATTGAAGATGCCCAGTATAGAGGAAATCATTTGTTCGGAATTTACAGCACCACCGGGGAACCAGATGAGAAAGTGAAGCAATTGATTGCAAAAAAAAATATCGCTGTTTCCTATCGCGGAAATGCTATCCGTGTGTCACCAAATGTTTATAATACCAAGGAAGATATAGAAAAACTATTTTCTTGTTTCATATAAAAACTTCCTATACTATCTTAGCACTCAATGAGCAAAACCCTTGTTCGATCCCTGTTCGAACAGTCTTCGAAAATTCGAAAACTGCGAGATACTATTGCTAAAATTCAAGCGAGCGACCACCAACAGAATGACAAAAAGATAGGAATCTCAGGGCTTGTGGGGTCTTCGTTGTCTCTTGTTGTTGCCGAATTGTTTAAATCTTCTGAACATCCCTTTTTAATAATTCTCAACGACAAAGAAGACGCTGCATACCACCTAAATGATCTGGAGAATTTATTGGGCGACCAGAATGTACTATTTTATCCCGGAAGTTACCGAAGACCTTATCAAATTGAAGAAACCGACAACGCCAATGTTCTATTGCGAAGCGAGGTATTGAATCGAATTAACTCTCGCCGAAAACCCGCGTTTATTGTAACATATCCCGCCGCCTTGTTCGAAAAAGTTGTAACGCGGCGCGAGCTTGATAGGAATACATTAAAATTAAGAACGGGAGAGGAAGTTTCAATCGATTTTGTAAATGAAGTATTGTTCGAATATCGTTTTAAGCGTACCGACTTTGTAACCGAGCCTGGCGAATTTTCTGTCCGGGGAGGAATATTGGATGTATTCTCGTTTAGCAACGATGAACCCTATAGAATTGAATTTTTTGGTGATGAAGTGGAGAGTGTCCGCACCTTCGATGTAGAAACCCAACTCTCCCTTGAGCAGGTAAAAAAGATTTCTATCATTCCGAATGTTGAAAACAAAATGGTGGATGAGGATCGTGAGAGTTTTTTAAAATATATCGATTCAAAAACTGTTGTATTTCTCAAAAATGAAGAACTCTTCCGCAGCGATATTGATAAACTTTTTAAAAAAGCAACAAAGGCGTTTCAGCATATAAGTGGTGAAGTAAAAATGAGTGACCCCGCCAAACTTTTTTGTACTTCAGAACTACTTGTAAAACAACTGTTGGAATATACCACGGCTTCCTTTGTGAGCAAAAATAATGCGACGACCTATCTTAACAACATACCTTTTAATATTGCTCCACAGCCATCATTCAACAAGCAGTTTAATCTCCTGATAGATAATCTGAACTCAAATTCCGAAGAAGGCTACAGCAACTACATCTTCTGTAGTAGTGAGCAACAGGCAAAACGGTTTCACGATATATTCGAGGATTCCGAACAACATGTAGTTCAATTTGAAACTGTTGTCTTCCCACTGTCTCAAGGGTTTATTGACCATGATCAAAAAAATATTTGCTATACAGACCATCAGATATTTGAACGATATCACAAGTTTCAGTTAAAGAATGGTTATGCTAAAAAACAAGCAATAACCTTTAAAGAACTTACCAATCTTGAAGTTGGCGACTATGTAACACATATAGATCATGGTATCGGAAAATTTGGTGGCCTGCAAAAAATAGACGTGGAGGGCAGGCAACAGGAGGCCATAAAATTAATCTACGGTGAGCGTGATATTCTGTATCTCAGTATACATTCATTGCATAAAATAAGTAAGTACAACGGCAAGGATGGCGCTGTTCCCAAAATCTATAAACTTGGGAGTGCTGCATGGAAAAAACTAAAGCAGAAGACCAAGAAACGTGTTAAAGAAATTGCGTTTAACCTGATAGAGCTATATGCCAAACGCCGTTTGCAAAAAGGAGAGGCTTTTGCTCCCGATTCATATTTGCAGCACGAATTGGAATCGTCGTTTATTTATGAAGACACTCCAGACCAGATTACGGCAACCGAAGATGTTAAGCGTGACATGGAAAGCGAACGCCCCATGGATCGTCTGGTGTGTGGTGATGTTGGCTTCGGAAAGACAGAAGTGGCTATTCGAGCAGCCTTCAAAGCGGTCGATAATGGAAAACAGGTGGCGATACTTGTTCCTACTACAATATTGGCATTTCAGCATTTTAAAACATTTACTGAACGGTTGAAGGATATGCCGGTTAACGTAGATTATCTCAATCGTTTCAGAAGTGCAAAACAGCGAAGAACCATTCTCGAAAATCTGACCAATGGGAAGCTTGATATTGTTATTGGCACCCACCAACTTGTCAATAAATCAATAGTATTCAAAGACCTCGGCCTTCTCATTATAGATGAAGAACAAAAGTTTGGTGTTGCTGTTAAGGACAAATTAAAAACCATTAAACAAAATGTGGACACACTAACATTAACGGCAACTCCCATCCCAAGAACGCTTCAGTTTAGTTTAATGGCAGCCAGAGATCTTTCGATAATTAACACCCCTCCTCCCAATCGGTATCCCATAGATACTCAAGTTGTACGTTTTTCTGAAGAAATTATTCGAGATGCAATTCGCTATGAAATTTCCCGCGGCGGACAAACATTCTTTGTACACAATCGTATTGAAAATATAAAGGAAGTAGCCGGAATGATTCAGCGTCTGCTTCCTGATGCGAAAATTGGAATTGGCCACGG
This sequence comes from Flavobacteriales bacterium, assembly GCA_003232435.1. GTDB lineage: Bacteria > Bacteroidota > Bacteroidia > Flavobacteriales > Flavobacteriaceae > Aurantibacter_A. The sequence continues at coordinate 29,370 of QIJL01000249.1, forward strand.
AAGGTTGGATGGTAAAAAGTTGGAACAGCTTATGCTCGCTTTTATGAACAATGAGTTTGATATATTGGTTTCTACCACCATCATAGAAAGCGGATTGGATGTTCCCAATGCTAACACCATTTTTATAAATAACGCTAATAATTTTGGTTTATCCGATCTTCACCAAATGCGTGGTCGCGTAGGGAGAAGCAATAAAAAAGCGTTCTGCTATTTTATCACGCCGCCATATTCGGCAATGACTGAAGATGCCAGAAAACGCATTACAGCTTTAGAACAGTTTAGTGATCTAGGTAGTGGTTTTAATATTTCAATGAAAGATCTTGAAATAAGAGGCGCTGGTGATCTTTTGGGTGGAGAACAAAGTGGGTTTATCAATGAAATAGGTTTTGAAACATACCAAAAAATCCTTTCAGAAGCCATAGATGAACTTAAAGAAAAAGAGTTTAAACATCTTTATGCCGAAACAGCCCATGAAGTTAAAGGCTTTGTTAAGGAAACCGTTATCGATACAGATTTTGAGCTCCTCTTCCCAGATGATTACATAAATAATATCACCGAACGCTTAAACCTGTATCAAAAACTTAATGCCATTAAAACAGAAGAAAAGTTACTTCAATTTGAAGCCGATCTCATTGATCGTTTTGGAGAACTCCCCCGGCAGGCTGTTGATTTGCTTAATAGTGTTCGTATAAAATGGATTGCCATTGGTATGGGTCTTGAACGTGTGATTATGAAAAAGAACCGGTTGATTGGTTATTTCGTGAGCGATCAACAGAGTGGATTTTACCAAAGTGATGCTTTTAGTAAAGTGCTTCAGTATGTTCAAAATAATTCGCAGCGAGTAACGATGAAAGAGAAAGAAACCCGAAACGGCCTGCGGTTATTATTAATTTTTGAAAGGATTGGATCGGTTGATAAGGCATTGGAAACACTTAAACCGTTTTCAATATAAAAAACCGAAGTTGTTAAACTTCGGTTTTCGAAATAGCCATTATTTGAAATTATTTTACGATTCTCTCTGTAAATACAGTATCGTTTGTTGTAATTGTAAGCAAATATACCCCACTGGTCCAGGTCTCTGTACTAACCCTTTCCAAAAGTTTTGGACTGGTCATCTCAAAAAATATTGAAAAGATCTCTTTCCCCGAGACATCAAATATTTTTATCGTAATTGCTTCTGAATTTTCCAGGTATCCTTCAATATTAACAAACGTTTTTGTTGGATTTGGATGCACAGTAATTCTATTTTCTTCTATTACATCATCCCCCACTGCCAGAACCACATCTGAAATTATCCGAAAGTTCTTCGACCCAAAGTCGGTAACATAAATTACATCTCCGGCGGCATTTGCCAAAATTCCGTTTGGATGGTTAAATGTAGCCTGCGAAATGTCACCATCCATTCCTCCCTGAGTACTTCCTGCAAATAATAAATAGGAATCAACACCTGCGGGATCCACACTATAAATTTTATGATCCCCAAGGATGGTTCCAAAAATACGCCCTTGGGCATACGTAATAAAACCCAAATTAGGCGTTGGCCCCGAAGCCGGAAGTGTTGCAATATAACCCAAATCACCATTAGCCAAAACATGGTAAATCTCACGATTGTTATAGTTACCAACATACAATTCTCCAAACTCATCATATGCCAGACCGACCGGTCCGTTAAGTTCCGGAGCAGATGAAATTTCGGTAATTACTCCTGCAGGTGTGATACGATTAATAGTATTGGACGTATATCGCGTATATATCATATCATCATTATCGAAAGCTTTTATAATCCCCGATGGATTTCCCGGAATAGAGATCGAATCATCCAGATTCCCGTTACTATCGTATCGAAAAATCATACTTGCGGAAAAGTCACACACATATAAATTATCATTCGAATCGAATGCAAGACCATTTGGTGTATTAAGCCCTGTAACGAACGAGCTCACATTGCCATTGGTGTCGAATTTAAATACCGTGTCTCCGGTAAAGTTTGATGCATAAAAATTCCCATTACTGTCGATGGCAATGGCATCATCTGGAGTTCCCGCTGTAAAGGTTGAAACCGTTTGGGAATATCCCGATATAATTAATAAAAAAGTTGCTAAAAATGTAAGTGTTGTTTTCATAGTATTTAAGTTTAAATTTTTTATCAAATGTATTTGAATGCCATGAAAAAAAGGTAGTAATACAAACAATGGTTCTCGGGATTTATAAATTACAGCCATTTTATACTCGTTCAAAATTCTAAAAATGATAAAAAGCATTTTCAAAATGCTCTATTTTTTCTAAATCCTTATTCTTTAAAACAGCAATAATATCGAAGCGGACTTCTTCATCCAGATTATTTGAGATGATGTATTGGTTAGCTGCTTTTACGAGTAATTTTATTTTTCCTTTTGAAACAAAACTTTGTGGGTCGCCAAAAAAAGCGCTGTTTCGCGTTTTAACTTCCACCACTATAATCTGATTGTCCTTCCCTGCGATGATGTCGATTTCCGCTTTATTGAACATAAAATTTCGTTCCAGAATAGTAAACCCTTTCCGAAGCAAAAATGCTACAGCTAAATCTTCTCCAATATTTCCGAGATCATTATGGTAGGCCATTATTATTCGAAATTTTCAACTCGTAAAATCCAAAGTACAACTTAAGAAAATCTAAAGATTCCTTAAAAATCAATTTGCACCCTGTTTTCATGAATTTCGAGAGAAACCCTCCGTCCCATAATTATTGCTCTGTTATCTGAAACATGGCCCGCAGGGAAATTCAAACAAACCGGATAATTGTACTCAGCTACGGCAGCCATTACAATTTCTATGGCCGTTTTACCAAATGGGATGGTATTATCATGCATCTCTGTCATACCTCCAACAACAAGACCAGCCAGGTCGTTTAGCATTCCATTGCGTTTTAGGTTTTGCATCATTCGGTCGATATGATACAGGTATTCGTCGAGATCTTCGATGAACAAAATTTTTCCTTCCGTGCGTATTGCTGAAGCGCTTCCACAGAGTGAATACAACACAGAAAGGTTACCGCCAACAAATTGTCCCTTCGCACTACCAATTCGATTGGCCGTGCTTTCGGAAGTCAACGACACCGTATACGGTTCCCCGAAAATTACCTTTCGAATGGTTGCTGAAGTCTCCAGTGTTTTCTTTTCAATCTCCAAAGGCATTTGGGCATGGAGTGTTTCTATTCCGAAGTTATGGATATGTGAATGAAAAACTGTAATATCGCTGTAGCCAATAATCCATTTTGGGTTTCTTCTGAATTCAGTAAAATCCAGCATATCAATCATCCGCACTGTTCCATAGCCTCCCCGTGCGCACCAGATTGCCTTAATTTCAGGATTATCCATCATCTGTTGAAAATCGGAAGTCCTAACCTCATCATCCCCTGCAAATTGATCACTCTCCGCACCAATGCTTTTTCCCAAAACAACTTTCAGCCCCCAACCAAAAAGTAATTTCAGGGCGGGTTTTAATTCCTCTGAAGTAATTTTTCGAGCTGTAGATATTATTGCAACAGTATCGCCTAATTGTAAAAAAGGAGGGGTTGTCATTGAAAAGTAGTATTTATCTTTTAAAAAACTAAAGTTAAACTATTGCATTAAAATTGGGTTAAATTAACTATAAATAGCTATATTTCAGTATATTTAGTGGTCTCAATCTTAAAAAATTATTCTATGGAATCATTTGCACCATCTCCTTGCAATACCTCAACCTTAGCACCGTACATCCCATCAGCGGGAGATCCATGGAACGTTAGTAAAGTAAAACACGTCTACCGACGCCTTGGCTTTAGTGCCTCTCAGGCTACTGTAGATACAGCATTAGGGCTTTCGCCTAGTCTTTTTATAGATCAACTGGTTGATAATGCATTTAGTTTACCGCTTACCCCAACACCTTTTTGGGGAAACTATTCGGTTCCCGATTTTACTGATTACGAAACTGAAAATCAACAGTATATTTTTGATTGGCGTATTCAGACCGGAAATGACCTCATTACTGAAGATTTACGTGGTCGCATCACTTTTTTCTGGATGAATCATTTTGTTACCGAACTGGAAACCTATTTCTATTCACCATACCTGTTTCAGTATTATAATATATTGCAAACACATGCTCTGGGTAATTATAAAGATTTCGTAAACGCAATTGGTATTAATAGTACCATGCTTATATATTTAAATGGTTTCCAAAACACCAATAACAGCCCAAATGAAAATTATGCCCGTGAACTGTACGAATTATTCACCCTTGGTGAAGGAAATGGCTATAACGAAACAGATATCACTGAAACAGCTAGGGCGCTAACCGGGTACAACCATTGGACAGAAGCAGGTGCTCCAATATATTTCGATGTAATTACACACGATCAGGGTTCGAAAACAATATTCAATCAAACCGGAAATTGGGGGTACAGTGATGTTATCGACATCCTTTTTCAGGAACGCGGACTCGCTTTAGCAGAATACATTTGCACGAAACTATATAAGTTTTTTGTGAGCCCAACGGTGGATTTATTAGTAACTCAGGACATTATTCAGCCTCTTGCCCAAACATTAATAGCGAGTAATTATGAAATAGTCCCCGTGCTTAAGGAACTTTTTAAGAGTGAACATTTTTTCGATGAACGCGCTTTAGGCGTTGTTATTAAAAGCCCTGTTGACGCCATTTTCAATTTTGTAAATGAAACTACTTTTTTCTATAACAATACCATCATCGAGGCTTTTTTGTACTACGCATCCCTGATGGGTCAGGAAATATACGACCCTCCCGATGTTTCGGGCTGGCAGCGTGATGAAGACTGGATAAGTACTTCCACATTAACGGGTCGATGGCAGTTAATGGAACTCTACGTAGATTTCATCTTTAATGAGCACGAATTTACACTAACCGATTTGGCACGTGATCTTACAAACGACAGTAACGATCCCGAATTTATAACCAGAGTTCTAATAGATCATTTCGTTTCCAAAGAACTCCATACACCCGAAGATTATATTACCGCCACCGATATATTTAAATGGGATGTTCCCCAAAATTATTACGACGACGGAAGCTGGAACCTCAGCTGGTCTACAGCAACATATCAGGTAGCTTTATTACTGAAGCATATTGCTAGAATGCCCGAATTCCAACTTAAATAACCCACTTATGTGTAACAATCATCAATTACCAAAAAAGGAAGCGTCGAGAAGTGAAAAAGACGAAAAGAATATACACGATCAGGAACATGCAACCTGGAACCGTCGCTCGTTTATTCAAGCACTCGGTCTTGTAGGTGGAGGAAGTATAATGCTTGGAAGTGCTGCTGTTACAGCATCAAAACCATCTCCGCTCTCCGTTGCCCTTTCTGAAAGTGAAACAGATAACATTCTCGTTATCATAAGGCTTAAAGGTGGAAATGACGGGCTTAATACTATTGTTCCGATATACGATTATGCTACCTATGCTAACCTTAGACCCAACATTCGTCATCAACAAAGTGACCTTATAAACCTCGACAGTGATTTTGCAATCCCCAACTATTTGGATAGTATGGAACAAATGTGGGGTGATGGGCAGATGAAAGTAATTCACGGAGTAGGATATTCACCACAAAATTTATCGCATTTTCGTTCTTCAGAAATCTGGGCTTCAACTGCAGACTCCTATTTCGAGCCAACCGGATGGTGGGGTCGTTATCATGAATATCTGTATCCAGATTACCTGATTAATCCTCCCGATGCACCTCCGGCAATTCAAATTGGAAGCATTGGTAATCTTATCTTCGATGGGCAAGAGACCAATTATGCATTTTCTGTGGCAAATCCAGAACAACTGGAAAATGTAGCAGAGAACGGACAATTCCATGATCTGCTCAACTTACCCGATTGTGTTTATGGAGACAAGCTTTTCTTTATGCGGTCTACAACCAATACCACATTTACGTATGCAAGTGTGATTCATGATGCCTACACAAGCTCATCGAATGAAGCACCATACAGCAATGAACAACTCGCGAACCAATTATCTATTGTTGCGCGCATGATTAAAGGTGGTCTTGGAACTAAAGTTTATATGGTGACATTAGGCAGTTTCGACACACATGCGAACCAACCGAATGCGCACCAAAATCTCCTCGAAGATCTGGCAGATACACTAAAGAATTTTTATATAGATCTTGGTGCCGCAGGTATGGAAAATAATGTGCTATCCATGACCATTTCTGAATTTGGACGCAGGCCTTACGAAAATGGATCGAATGGTACAGACCACGGTGCTGCATCGCCAGTACTGTTGTTTGGCCCCAGCTTGAACGGAAGTGGTTTTGTAGGTACACACCCCGAACTGGATGTTTGGGACGACAACGACAATCTCATTCCGTCTACAGATTTCCGATCGGTTTATTCAAGTGTGCTCACCAACTGGTTCTGTCTGGACCCTTCCGTAGTAGATCTAATAATGCTTAACGAGTCGTACAACACACTCGATCTTGGTTTTGAATGTGAAACTCTTGGGAATAGTGACTTCGGAAATGTAACCCATTTTATCCATGCACCAGTTTACAAAAATAACCGCGTCTATATCGAAATAAACATGACCAATACTAGCCACGTAGACGTAAAATTGTACGACATCATGGGCAAAGAACTTGGCACGCTGAAAAATGAAGTCCTCTTTCCGGGAGTTCACGCTATTGATGTTAAAGCCGCTATTAACTCCAGGCTAAGTTATGGACAATATATCTACAGGATATCGATGGGAGGACAGTTTTACAGTAAATCCTTAATTATTAAGTAACCTATAATGTTTTTTACTGAAAAGTCTTCTGGTATTTGGAAGACTTTTCTTTTTTCAGATATCTCCTTCCGAAGATAAAATCGTTATTTTTGTGCCTGTTTACCAAAACAGAGGACATCTTAGAAATTAAATGAACAACCCAAAAAGATATACAATTACCGCTGCATTGCCTTACACTAACGGCCCAGTACATATTGGCCACCTTGCAGGCGTATATATCCCCGCCGACATTTATGCGCGTTTTCAACGATTACAGGGAAAAGACGTAGTATTTGTTTGTGGCAGTGACGAACACGGTGTGCCCATCACCTTAAAAGCTAAAAAGGAAGGAATTACACCGCAACAGCTGGTCGATAAATATCACGAAATCATTAAAAAATCTTTTTCTGATTTTGGTATTACATTCGATAATTATTCCCGGACTTCAGCAAAAATACATCACGATACTGCTTCCAAATTTTTCAAAAAACTGTACGATGACGGGAAGTTTGTGGAAGAAGTAACAGAGCAATTATACGACCCCGAAGCGAAGCAATTTTTGGCCGATCGCTTTGTGGTGGGTACATGCCCCAAATGTGACTACGAAGAAAGCTATGGGGATCAATGTGAAAATTGTGGCACTTCCCATAATGCTACAGATCTTATTAATCCGAAGAGCACTATTTCAGGAAGCACCCCCATTACTAAAAAAACCAAACACTGGTTTTTACCTCTGGACCAGTATCAAGATTGGCTCAGCGAATGGATTCTAGAAGGACATAAAAAAGACTGGAAAATCAATGTTTACGGACAATGTAAATCCTGGATTGATGATGGTTTGAGACCTCGTGCAGTAACCCGCGATCTAGATTGGGGTATTCCGGTTCCTCTTGACGGAGCGGAAGGGAAGGTGCTTTATGTTTGGTTCGATGCGCCAATAGGGTATATCTCTGCGACAAAAGAATGGGCAGAGCGGGAAGGAAAAGACTGGAAACCTTACTGGAAAAGTGAAGACACAAAACTACTGCACTTTATTGGGAAGGACAATATTGTTTTCCACTGTATTATTTTCCCGAGCATGCTAAAAGCAGATGGCTCTTATCTCCTTCCGGATAATGTACCTGCCAATGAATTTCTCAATTTGGAAGGAAGCAAGATATCTACCAGTAAAAACTGGGCTGTTTGGTTACATGAGTATCTGGAAGAATTTCCAGGGCAGCAGGATGCTTTAAGGTATACATTAACTGCGAATGCCCCCGAAACCAAGGATAATGATTTTACCTGGACAGATTTTCAGGCGCGGAATAATAATGAACTGGTGGCTATCTTCGGAAATTTTATAAACCGGGTCGTTGTACTCACGAATAAATATTATGATGGCGAAGTACCCCAGCCTTCCAATTTTTCAGAAGCAGATAACACCGTTTTACAAGAACTTCAATTGTATCCCGATGTGATTACAAGCTCCATTGAGCGGTATCGTTTTCGCGAAGCCCAGAACCGACTTATGGAAGTAGCCCGTTTGGGGAATAAATATCTGGCAGATGAAGAACCCTGGAAAACCATCAAAACAGATGAAGAGCGTACCAAAACAGTGATGTACGTTGCCTTGCAAATAGCTGCGTCATTAGCCGTTTTATGCGAACCTTTTTTGCCACATACTTCAGAAAAGTTAAAAAACATATTGAACCACTCCAACCTCGTTTCTGAACCACAATGGCAGGATATTAGTGCAAAAACGAATATCCTTCCTGCCGGTCATCACATCGGAAAGGGCGAGTTACTCTTCAGCAAAATAGATGATGACCAAATACAACATCAACTGGAGAAACTGCAAGCCAGTAAAAAAGCAAATGAAGCCATGAATGCAACTGTAGACCCTCAAAAGGATATTATTACTTTCGATGATTTCACCAAACTTGATATGAGAGTAGGTACAATTATTTCTGCTGAAAAAATGCCGAAAACTAAGAAGCTACTTATCTTACAGGTTGACACCGGAATAGATACAAGAACTATCGTTTCGGGGATTGCCGAAAGTTATACCCCCGAAGAAGTTGTTGGTAAAAAAGTGACTGTATTGGTTAATCTTGCACCTCGAGAACTTCGTGGAGTTGAGAGTGAAGGGATGATTCTGATGACAGAAACACCAGATGGGAAACTTGTTTTTGTGAATCCTGATAAGAAAAATGTTGGGAATGGTGCAAGTATAAGTTAGTTGTAAACAATTTAAGAAATGCCGAAAAGCATTCATATAATAAAGAAGAATTTTAAAGGTTTAACAAAAGTCGAACGTGATAAACAAGCTAAAGACCTATATTCTGAATTAAACGAATGGGGCTCGAAAAAGTTCGATAATAAAAGAGGTTAAGAAGAATTGAAAGAATAAAAAGAATAGTTAAATATGGATTTTTGATTTTCGGAGCAATAATTCTAATAGGGTTTGCTCTAATAGGAAATATTACACACGAGGAATTTGATTCTCAAAAATGGGAAAATTGGACGGAAACTGAATCTAGTATTTCAATGCGCTGGGATATGATGAATAGTTAGCGTCTTTTTACACACTACGTTTCATACACCAGACCGGTCTTATGACTAAGTTCTAAATTAACAAGGAATTTAGATTAATACCTAAATTCCTTGTTTCACTTATTAGTCTCAAATTACTTCCCAAGCAGCAACAACTCATTACAAACTACTTCTGTCGTGTAACGCTTATTACCCTCTTTGTCATCCCATGAGCGTGTAACCAGCTTTCCTTCAATGGCAATCTCTTTGCCTTTTACAACATAGTTTTCAATAATCTCTGCGGTCTTTCCCCATGCCACTACATTATGCCATAGCGTGTTTTCTACACGTTCCCCTTCAGCATTTTTATAGCTATCGTTTGTAGCCATAGAAAATTTAGCGAGTTTCTTCCCGCCATCAAGGTTTACAATTTCCGGGTCTTGCCCCAGTCTACCAATCAACTGTACTCTGTTTCTAAGTGCGTTCATTTTAATTAATTTTAATGTTAAACAATTGATACTATCGAACGTCTTTCATTCGACACTGCAAACATATATCGCTGTCACTGTACAACCCGGTTGCGAAACACTTACTTTCGTTTATAGTTGTTTGTAAGCGTTTGTAAATATATAGATGCCAGTGGGGCGGGGGCAACTATATATAAGTTTACACTGATAGGCATAGTTAATTTTCGCCGTTGGAAAATTGGCTTTTTTTGAAGTATGTAAGTTGTTCAATCTATGGTTCTACCGCCACTAATTCAGCTTGTACAGAGCATAAGCTATCGCCGACCTAAATAGGTCAAATCAAACTCTTACTTGTCATTGAACGTATTACACTTGTTAATACTATCTCTTAGAGCTTAGTTCTAACATACGGTCAAAACCGATGCAATTACTTTTTATGTTTTTTGGGGTCAAATTCAAGACCCTTCTTTAGTT
>QIJL01000083.1 GCA_003232435.1 Flavobacteriales bacterium
CCTATGCCACTATCTATACTCATGACACATGAAAATTCGGGTTTTCATGTGTCATGAGTATATCTAAATAGGGTCTCCTCAGAAAGTCAGAACTGAAAATTGTTGATCTGGGCGAACTTTACCAGATTGGTCACAAAGAGTACCGCTCCTATCCATGAGTGGGATGTACCGCTGAGCTTGGCCTTGATATTGTTGAGGCCATAACCCTGCTTTGCCTGGCCGAACTTGCCCTCTATCTGGTTTCGCTCGTTGAACTCCTTTTTCCTTTTCCTCTTTTGGTAGGTGGTCAGTTCCGGCCTCTTTCCCTTTTCCGCAACGGTCATCCTTATGCCTCTCTCCCTGCACCAGTTCCTGTTGGCGTTGGTGCCGTATATCTTGTCCACCTGCACGAGTTCCGGATAATGCCCGTAGAGCTCCCTGTAGGATTCGGCGTGGGGGACCAGGTCGGCGCTCTCGTTGTAGGCGTCCCAGCTCAAGGTCTCGGCCTTGGCGAAGCCGTTGGCGTGGGTCAGGCCGATCTTTGTCCCGAACTCTACCTTCTTGCCCGCCTTCCCCCTGACGATGGGCCTCACGTAAGGTTGGGAGATGCTTACGATCCGGTCCTTGCACCTGTTCGTCCTGTTGGAGTACATTTCCCTCTGCTGGTCGTTGACCGTGCGCACGACCCAGAAGTCCCTCGTCATTTTATGCGGCAACGGGTTTTCCTCCAGCAGGTCCAACATCGTGTCGATACTGCGGATATTGCGGTCAAGGCAGTTCAAGTGGTAACGTATCGCGCTCCTCAGCGTCTTTTTGTTGGCCTGTCTTTTTTTGGACTCGGCCAGGTATTTCCCGCGGGCCACCTTCCTATAGGTCCTGGGCTTGACCTTCATTTCGCCCCTCAGATGGTCGAACAGGACATCTATGATCGCCTCGGTCCTTTCCCTGGCCGTGTCGAGCAGGCCAAGGTCGTTGGGGTAGGCAATGTTCTGGTCGGCAACGGTGGCATCCAATTTGAGCTTCCCCTTGTTCCTTTTCCTTTGTCCGTCGTTCTTGCCCTGTCCCGTCGTACCGCCATGGCAGATGGTGGCCAGCACATCGGAGAAGGAATTGAAGGTGTCGTTGCCGAGCTTCTTCCTCCATTCCACGAACAGCGAGGGGGAGAACAAAGGATCGGGCGAGAACTCGTCCAGCCCCAAAAAGAACTGCATGTAGGGGTTCTCCTCGATGATGCGGACCGTTTGATCGTCGCTCAGGTTCAGTTTGTGCTTGATGATCAGGCTGCCGATCACGATGCGGGGGTCGATGGCCGTCCTGCCGCTATCGGGGAAGTGCAGTACATAGATCTTGGCGCACTTGTCCCATGGGAAATGGAACGCCAGACGGATCCAACGGTTGTCACGGTTCAGTTTCATTTGGTAAAGATTGCCGAATTCCTCAATTTTGAGCTGGTGCTGTGAAGTATATTGTACCATATGCAAAGTATATCAACAAATATACAAAATAATTTGCATATAAATATCATGAAATTCTACATAATTTACTGAAAATTAACGGGTTGCATCCATATGAGGAGACCCTAGCATCCATATGAGGAGACCCTAATTAATATGGTTTCTGAATAACCAATTTTTTCCTATTCCAAAGTGGAGTTTTATCCGAAATATAGATATTGAGGAATCATTTCCTAGAACAAACGTAGCAGCCAGCTAGTAATCTAGGAATGTAATTCCTATTCTAGACTTTGCTGTGCTGCGTATCAGACTATATTCGCAATAGGCGACCAGAGATACTGGTGTGATGATGTGGTAATATAGTTCTTCGAGTTCACATATTCAATGCAATTAGATTTACGCTATTACCGACGCAATAATGGTATTGACGTCGTTTTCTGAATGTCCTGTAAAACCGTTTAACCATGAAGCAGTTTCCTCATGATCAATAAAACTATTTAATGCTTCCAGAACGCTATTTCTGCTTTGCAAGGGCAAACCCTCCAAAACTTCGGTTAAATTATCTATAAGATGTAGTGGAGTATTTTTTCTTTTGCAAAGCTCGAAGGCGATCTTACCAGTAAGATCTAAAAACTCTAAATAATTATTTTTTGTGGTGATGGGTGTTGGTATTTGCAATTTTTCAAAAACTGTTTTTACCATTCTTTTTGTTTGTGGGCCCCATAGTCCGTCTACCAAAATTTCTTCTCCGTAAAGATATTTTAATACCATTTGCACATAGAAGGTTTCGGATTGAGAACTTTCATTAAAATCGACGGGTACATTTGTATCCAAATGCCAATGATCCTCATGGTTGGGATAAAAATGATTTAATACCAGGCCAAAATGTTTCCTAAGAAAGGACTCTATTCCTAAATAGAGTTCTTTTTGATGCGTGAAATTTAAGGTGACCAAAGATTCATCATTCCAAAAAATGGCATCAAGATCAAACGCCCGCCCATGACCATGCTGTCCTGGTTTGTCAACAAAAATTCCCGCAGTAGTTATAATTTCAGGAGTTCCTAAAGGACATTTCTCAAATACCTCCTTAAATGCTTTTTCAATTGTGGCAAAAAATGTTTCATCTACCGAAAAATTACGTTGTTGCCCTCTGGTGCCATAAGGGTGATTCGTCAATCTTGCATAGTGCAAAGGGATGCCATTGATGTTGTTCGTTGTTTTCATATCATTATTATAAATGTTACTAATGTATAAGTATTTGGTTAGAATAAAAGCGGTTTAAGGGGATTCTAAATCATTATTTTTGGAGTCTTTAAAATTTCTGAGATAGGTCTTGCTAGTCAGATTAGTTTTGAGAACCTTTATACTGTTACCTATTATTTTAGCTACCATGGTGAAATTCTTAAAAGCCCATTTCTTAAATCTATTCCGATAGCCTGAAAAGTCATATTATTACTTAATCGAACTTCGTCCAATAGGCGTTGGGCGGCGATTACCGAATCTCCATCCAAAAACATCCAATTTGAATTAAGTGGAGGGGAAATAGCAGTTTGTAATCTTGAAACTACAAAACTCCTTCCGTCCGCCTGTGCGGGGCTTAAGTTTGGAATTATTCCTCGTGATGAGGATTTTACTTCAAAAAAGCCAAGTCTGCCAGTTGTACTATTTCTTGCGATAATGTCAATTCCATTATCTGATACGTTTCTAATTTTAGTCAAAATGTCCCAACCATTACCAATGAGAAAATTTTCAGCAGCTATTTCGCCAGTTTCTCCAACAAGATGTGTGAATGGAATGATTCTTTCATCAATACCATTTTCCAAAAGATTTGCATTTTCATAAAGTGAATCACCTGCTCGCGCATACCCCGTATCTGGTAGACCCTCATGAAAGTCGGGGTCATTGGAAAAAGGAGTTCTATTGGATTGGGGTATTCCGTCACCAAAGTTTCCATTATTTATTGATGCTACTGGAGCTTCTGGTCTGCTTCCTAGATTTTCTGGAAAATGTGTTTGTCCTACTGCTATTGGCATCTCGTGTTCTATTGGAACTGGATGTGTATTGGCCTCACTATTTGGGAAATGAACATTATCATTGGCAGCCTCTGGCATTTCTGTCGCTTGTCGACGTTGTCTAAAGTCACCTATATCCGTAACAGGATTATTGGTATTTTGGGGTAAAGGCGAAGGTGATGTACCCACTCTTTCCGACGGAAATGGAATTACATTATCCGCCGGAGTTGAAATATCAACTACATCTTCTGCGACATCTACAACGTTTTCTGTTGTCCGAGAAATATCTAAAAGGTCCTCTCCAATATTCAATGAGCGCAACAACCTTCGGATGGCTGGCGAAGCGTTCATTAGGCGCCTAAGTGTACTTGCAAGACGCCCGCCCACTCTTGCGCTTTGGCCAATAACACCTATTCCACGAATAAGATTTCCTACTCCCCCAGTAGTAACAGCAAGAAGAAGTTCAAGAAGAATTTCAAAGACAATTATTCCGGTGATGTTTCCAGTTATTCGACCTTTTTCAAATACACTTTGTCGAATAAAATCTTCGGTAAAGGCAGTTGCTGCATGCAAGCCAAGCGCTTCTCCTAAATCACTAGACAATTGCAAGATAATAGTAGGATCTTCTCTCAATTCTTCCCCAAACTGCTGTAACCCATCATAAATTGCTCTTATCTGCGCATATTCTCTCCTTCTTTGTATAATATATTCCGCGGGATTTCTAACATATTCGGCAGCTTCTTCTCCAATGTTTGAAATTATAGCTGATGGTGTGAAATTGCTTGCAAATTGTACCAAACCCCAAAGTCCCTCCAAAAGCCCTGTAAGTCCGTTCCATACTCCAACAGGCAACCCTAGTAAAAATCCTCCATAAAATTGCAATGGATTCCTAATAAGATCGTCATTGGCATCTTGAAGATCCCCAGGCGCCAATTCAGATAAGAAACTGAAAGCAAACGCGACCCCAAAAGCCCCACCTGCCTGATTATTTAAAGTAGCTAAGGCCAAGGCTTCGCTTGCACCACCTTGGGCAATTTGATCTCTAGCTAGTTGTGTCATTCCAGAGGCGGCTCTTCTACCTATATTTAAAATTTCTTGTCGGCGCAATAAATTTTGCTCATAAATTCGAAATTGTCCTATAAATTGGTCATTTTCTGCACTATTTTCTGTCATATTCGATACAAGACTTCGTAGGCTTAAAACCTCCCTCTGAAGTTCAGAAGTAGTCAGCCTATCGGCCATTGACTGCCAGTTCTCGTCATTATTTTGTTGTTGAGGTCTTTGGTTATTGCGATTGACAATAGGTCTATTCACTCTTCTTTGAGTTGCTGTTCTAAGATGACTCAAGGCAAAACTTATTCTAGCAGTTTCTTCAGACGAATCTATTTGCACTCCTAACCACTCTTCCAATTCATCAATTTCGTTTTGAACTTCAGTAGTGGACCATTGTTGTATATTGGGCGTACTTTGAAACCAATCCTGTGGTGACCTTCTTATCAAAACATTATGCTGTTGTTGTAAAGTATGTGTTAGCTCATGTGCCAACAAATGTTTTCCATCATTGGACTCTGGATTATATTGTCCGGAATTAAAGTAGATATCACTACCAACGGCAAATGCCTTAGCGTCTATGTCTCTAGATAAGTGGATGGCCTCTCTACCCGTATGAATATTAATTTTTGAAAAATCGGATCCGAACCTGTTTTCCATAAAACTTTGGGTTGGTTGAGGTAAGGGTTGCCCGTTTCCTCTTGTCGTTGCAATACGCTTAGAAACAGATTCGGATACCGTTTGACCACTATTTACACTTTTCTTTTGAATGAAGGGGGCTATTGGTTTTCGTAGAATTTTATCTTCCTCACAAGAAGCGCATTTTCTTTGAATAAATGATTGTTCAGGCATTCGCATCACTCTATCAGCAACAGCATCGACCTCACGCTCCAAAGGATCATCAATAGCGCCTACAGCAAGCTTGTGTTGAATAGAGAGATTACTAAAACCAAAATCAGTTGGTTTTTTGATTGCTTCCTGATTACCGGGATGTACAACTTCTGCGGTGGCGTTTGCCACGCTATTTTCTGTTTTAGATTGGTGTTCGGCCATAAATACAATGATTAAAAACTACCGCCTAGATTGATCCCAATTCTATAATATGGATTGTTTTCCCTCCCTAAATCAAGGACACCCCCGGCCCCTTCAATTCCCAATCGAAATTGTGAATTAAATAGTAAATTCAAATTTCCACCTCCTTCTGCATAACCTGAAAATTCCTCGGATGGCAAGAGACTATTCGATGCTCCGAAATTATACGCGCCGCCCGCTTCACCAAAACCGGAGATACCAAATGATACGCTAGAGTTTCCGAATGAATTTCTATAATTAAGCCCAGCCCGGAATCCCAACATAAGGCCATATATACTATCAAAAGAATTGTCATAGCCTATTAATGCATTAACTCGGGGGCCGAATTCCAGATTAAATCTTCTCATATCACTCAAGGGGATACCTAATTGTAGGCCTAATCCAAAGTAGCCTCCTCCTCCCAGTTCACTTCCTAACCCTCCAAGATGTACCGTTGGAGAAATTTCTACCGCACTATCTCTTACCCTAGAAAGTATATCTACCTGTTGACACCAGTTCGCATCTGGCAGTGCACCAGCATTCCTGATGTTGCCACCACTCATTATATTATCTGGATCCGAGCTGTGGTCATTGCCCTCTATGTCGCCTCCTGAATAGTCTGCCACATGTCCTGTTTCATGGGCCAGAGTATCCGCCGGCGCAACATTTAAGTCCCAAATAATATTGTCATTGGCTGGATCGGTGTTAGCGCGGGCCGTTATCCTTGCTCCTTGCCAGGTTTGGCTAAGTGAAGAGCCAGTTACGAGCATTCTAATACCACCTGCCCTGCCCGTATTAATGTTTGCAATATTGCTATCACGAAGAGCTGCGTCAGCGGCCACATCGCCGTCATAGTCCCCATCGCTCGGAGCAGGTTTATTCATACGGTTCCAATCGTATAGGGTTCTTACTCTAATGTTGCAACTATTTCCAGTTTCGGTACAACAATGGTTGATGGATGCTCGCAATGTGGCGATTGAGTCTCTTATCAGACTCATTGTTGTTTCGTTTGTGCTTGCACTTGAATCGAAACCAACATGTATCCACAAATTTCTTCTCCTTCCAGGGGCCGCCTGTTTCTGTATCAATTCATCTTTTTGTAAAGTATTTTTAACTTCTACCTGTTGTAAGGTATGTGTCAATTCATGCGCCAGCAAATGTTTTCCTTCCGAAGTATCAGGAGCATACTGCCCCGAATTAAAATAAATATCATTTCCAACAGTAAAAGCCTTTGCTCCTAAATCTCGAGACAAGTTTGCGGCCTCACTATTCGTATGAATACCCACATTAGAGAAATCGGTTTCAAAACGACTTTCCATAAAACTTTTAGTTGAACCTGAGAGCGGACTTCCTTTGCCTCTTGAGGAATTTATTTGATTTGATACCGAATCAGAAACTACTATTCCGCCTTGTAAACTTTTCTTTTGTATAAATGAAGTTATAGGTTTGCGCCTTAATTTGTCTTCCTCTTCACAAGAATCGCACTTTCTTTGAATAAAAGACTGTTCGGGCATTCGCATTATTGTATCAGCAACAGCATCGGCCTCTCGCTCTAAAGGATCATCAATAGCCCCTACTGAAAGCTTTGGTTGAATCGGGAGGTTTATGAAACTAAAATCACTTGAGTTTTTAGTTGCTTCCAGATTCCCTTTATGCGCTATCTCGGCCATAGTTTCGGAGGTATTCTTCTCAATTTTTGACTGATGTTCTGCCATGTAGTTTTGGGTTAAAATTAAATCCGATATTCAATTCAAATGAATTGTTCATAATCCTCTTACCATAATTTTATATTGCTTCATTTAAGCGATGAAAGCGCCCATGTAGATTATTTTAATTTGCGAAACCGAATGCATTATTGACGAAATGCATCCTGCAAATTAAAATTGATCTTTGCCTCCGTTAGAACTGTTTCTGGGCATGGTACTTCCCCATATCCTGCGGGTATATCCTCTTGAAATTGTACTTCATTGGAAACACGTTTGACGAAAGCAATTTTGGCACGACGAAGCAAGGGGTATATACGATCTGCCTGCTCTGCGGTATTCAGACCTTCCAAACTTTGCAAGAACGATTCGCTGCGGTGAGAGGATTCTTGGCCCTGCTCCCTGAACTGAGCTACGGCATGTTCTTCAAGGTCATTTCCCCTTAATTCTACCAGAGAGCCATTTTCATCAGGTATACTGCCATATAATTCGCTTTGACCTATGGGCGCGACATTAGCCAACGCATTATCGGTACAAGAACGCATATTAATTAAGCTAGAACTGCGTGCGAGACAAATGACCTGGAGTCGCGCAAGGGTCGTATTTGCCCTCCTCTGACCGAGTTCTGTATTACCCATAAATCTACGCCCCGGCGATGTTGTTCCTTCAGGGGAAGTAAACCCTTCGACATTGGTAACTCTGTATCCGTCCGTCAACAAATTTTCAATATTATTTAATGTTTCTTGACTTCGCGTTTCGTCAATAACATCTTGTGCATAATTAAAATACACATATCTAGTTTGTATGTCATCGCTCTCTTCTGTTCGTGTCCTAGTCTCCTCATGTGCTTGCCTGTACCGTTCGCAGGAGTACCTGTTCTCGTAGGTTTGCTCGACAGTTTCTTTGGGACAATCGAACGTCTCATCCCTGCGGCCGGGAGTTACCCTTACTTGACCAGAAATGTTACCTCCATTCTCATCAGCGGTACCGGTCACCTCTAGATCAACCGGACCACGTCGTATTCCAACGCTGCCACTCCCCGCCGTTACACCATCGGAACCAACGGTTACATCACCTCTAAGAAAGATTCGCCATTGCCCTGATCGAGCAACTACAGTCTCGACAAATGGGGTTACATCTGTGCTTTGAAGCGCTTCCAGAACTTCATCACGTGTTCCCCCTCTTGCAATAATTCCGGCTATTTGCTGAGCTACTGATAACGCCTGACCAGTTAAATTTGCACCGATTTGAACTTGGCCTCGGGTACCTTGGCACCATGATATTTGAACGGTTACATTGTTTTGATCTATATCAAAGTCTACGCTTGGAGGAAGATGACCTGGGTTTCCTAGTGGCTTTGGAATACGGGTTCGACGTACACGATACCGATTGCCTTGATGCGTTGTTTCATAAACATTGCGGTTTGTAGTATTTCGTTGCATCTGAATACTTTTACCAGCCCCTCCTTGCTGTATGGTGTGTGTCAACTCATGTGCCAATAAGTGTTTTCCTTCTGAATTATGAGGAGCATACTGCCCTGAATTAAAATAAATATCATTCCCTACCGTAAATGCTTTTGCATTTAGTTCCCGATTCATTTGAATAGCTTCCCCTCCTGTGTGAATGTTTACTGCTGAGAAATCCGTTCCAAATCGAGTTTCCATAAAACCCTTGGTACTTCCGGACAAATTGTTTCCTTTTCCTCTAGAATTATGTATTTGGTTTGAAACAGACTCCGAAGCCCTCATTCCCCCTTGTTCCCCTTTTTTTTGTATAAATGAAGCCAAAGGCTTTCGCATTGCCTTGTCCTCCTCCGCACACGAAGAACATTTGCGTTGAATTCCAACGGAAGAGGGCATACGCATTACCTGATCTGCCATAGCATCTGCCTCATGCTCCAACGGATCATTTACCGTACCCACTTCCAACCTTGCTTGAACGACCATATCGGAAACATTGTTCGCTTGGCCGTTATCTGAATATTGGCTTACTGTTGTGTTCATAACTGCTCTCTTAAATGGTCTTTCCTTCTTTTCTAAATTCTTTGCGAATGCCGTTTACAACATCCTCCTTTGTTATCATCTGCTCTGCTCTGCTCAGCGCTTTTAAGGATGCAAATTGAACCACGTTCATGATCGAACCTCCAGATAATTCATACTGTTGGGCGATACGCTGCATGTCTTCCTCCGATGGAGGTTGAGATACCGTACTGAAGGCACCTTTCCATAATCGCAATCGTTCCCGTGGCTGTGGTTTTTGGAAGTGAATTATCGATTGCAAACGTCTGGTAAATGCATCATCTAAATTATTTCTCATATTCGTAGCCATAATCACTAGGCCAGGGTAGTCTTCAAGACGTTGCAGTAAATAGGCGGTCTCCTGATTGGCATATTTGTCATTTGAATCGGAAACCCCCGTTCGTTTTCCAAGTAGCGATTCGCATTCATCTAGGAAGAGTATCCAATTCTTATTCTCTGCTTTTTTAAATACTTTTTCCAAGTTTTTTTCGGTTTCCCCTATGTATTTTGAAATCACCATAGATAAGTCTACTCTATAAACCTCTAGGCCGTGAAGCTTGCCTAAAAGAGCCGCTGTAAGCGATTTACCAGTTCCCGGTTCGCCAAAAAATAAAGCCTTATATCCGGGTTTTAATTTCTTGTTCATTCCCCAGGCATTTAGAAGTGTCTGACCGTGCTGTAACCAAATCCGGATTTCGTCTAATTGTTGCTGGGTAAAGTTATTCACTATTAAATCGTCCCACTCCATCTTGGTAGTCAATTGCTTGGCAGGGAACGCCGTGCTAAATTGGGGTTTTCGGATTTTCCCTGTAGTAAAAAAATCTAAATACTCTTCTGAAATTGCAAGAGTACTGCCGTAGAAACCTTCATTTTCCATGCCTTGGTCAATGGCTATTATACCATGTGATGAAAAAATATGATCAGGTTCAAATAATCTATAGAGCCTAAAACGACTACTAAGATCATTACCAGCCAAAAGAAACAGAAAGGTCTCAATCGTAGGTATAAAACCTGGGTGTCTTTTACCCTTTACCCCTCCAAATTCTGTATACCCTCTTCCCAATGCCTTATTAACAGAAAAGAAAACATCAAATAGGTGGGGCTGAATTTGAGGTGTAATAGCCAAGATCAAGAGAAAACGCTCTTCTTTGGTGAGTTGGTAATAATTTACGAATTCGCCATACACCGAAGTGTTTTCAGTAAGATCGGGCGGAGTAATCTCTGACTCGGTTTGATCACCTTTTTTAGTGCTTTTAGGTTTTACTATCGATGGCTCACCTTTAGCCCCGAAAAATTTTCCGAGCCAGTTTTGTACTTCTTCCTGCACAATTTCAATCGTCTCCTCGGGGAAATGATCCTTCAACCTCCTATTCACCAACTGCGCAAACCAATGCACTTCTTGAGATAAGGTCTCCGCATTCAGACCCAATTTAGAGGATTGATTTTCTTGCTCCAATAAAGGTATTTCTTCGTTTTTTGTTTCCTCGTTCATAGCTGTTGTATTTACCATTCAACATAGATTTGATAATCGTTCCAAGGGACTATAATAACAGCAAATCCCCAGGGTAACTTATCCAATAATACATCGGCGGTTTTACGCTCCATATTGATTTGCCAATCGGTATTGTTGTCGGTTATGATACATTCTCGTAAAAGGAATGCCTTTCTTAAACCATTTATCGAAGTGTTTTTCAATACACCCCAATGTTCGATAATTGATTCTAAAAGTAGGTCCGCTTCACGCATCTCATCCGTCGTCAAATGAGTATTTTGGGGTAGGGGAGCGTTCAAGGGCAAGCCGCATAATAGTTTTTCTATATTCAGATCGAATTCCATGGCCGATTCCTCACCCGTACATAAATAATTAATGAGGTGCATTGCTTTAAATTGACACGCTTCATCTATCCATTCGCCATTCATAAAAAAACCTAAATTCTTAAATAGCGGTTTTAAGAATTGGGCTAGGATGACCGCGCCGCCATGATTAGAATGGAATTTTTGATTGTCTTCACTCGGTATTTTATCTTGAGGTCGCTTGGTATTTTTATCAATGTCATGAACTTCAATTTTTCCTTTAATTAGAGCCACAGCAATTTGTTCAATAGCCACCCTATCATCAGGGTTTACATTTTCAAGTAGTTGCTGAATATGTGCTCTAAATAACCCAAGTGATTGTTTTGGAATAGCTATTTCATTTGTAAAAATATTGTGGTTGGTAATCACCAAACGATTTACCGCATCTTTCTTTTGCGGAGACATCTTTAAACCAACGACTTCTAAAATTTCTTCGACATAACGCAGTATTATGCCCGCTGCTAGTTTTAAGTTGGGAGTTTTGGCAATTAGTTTTTTATGTGTAACAGCATTAAATTGAAGTGAGATTCTGCGCCATAAAGAGTCATTGTTTAACTGATTTTTTAAAAAGGTGATTAATGCTCCTTTGTCTTCTCGGAGAAATCTAATAAAACTTGCGTTAAGATCTGGTAGTTGGTTGGTCTCCCACCAGGGCTTTTGTCCAGTTTTTAAAAAATAAAGCAAGGTGTCTAATTGGGAATAGGATTGCGAATGTTCCTTATTTATAGCAGGCAGATCTGCAAGTTCTGTTAGCAAGGCTTCCTCGAATTTGCTTAAAAAGGTATCAACAATATGCCTGTCAAATGTTAATGTATTGAATTGACCTAGATCTAACTCCAACCTATCGATACGAACGGCCTCAACTTCCTGGGTGTGCTTTGAGCAGATGCTATCAATACCAGCCTCCAATTCGGTTTGCAATATTTGAGTAAGGCCATGCTGGATCCCAAATGCCTCATTTTCGGATGGGCAGTCAATTTCAAAAGTGAGTTTGTTGATCAGGTTCTTCAAATTATTTCGTTTGTCATGGTATCATTACATTCATCATTACAGCTTCCACTACCGCAGGGTTGGAGTGTATTCAATACCTCAATAAGGGGATTTACTATTTCGTAAGACGGAGCTTCGGTTTCATACATTTCTGCCAACCAATCGCAATACACTTTTTCAAATCGCATCATTTCAGACATCCCAACCCACATCACTTTTATATCCATATGGGCAGGAGCTTCTTTTTCGATGGTGCGTTCAACAAGCCCCCTGAATGTTAAGTCTTTAAAGCGTGTTGGCCAGCACGGGAAAACGGCAGTTGCCCTGAAGGAGTATGGGTCCTCATTATTATCGCAGGGATTTTCTTTGCAATACAGGTCAAGCTCATAACCAAATTCTCTCATTAGGTACTTAATTTCCTCTTCTATATCATTTTCAACGGCATCACCGCCTGCTTCTCTTTTATTGAAAATATAAGGGCTTTGAGCTAATTTTTGATTGTCTTCACCGTTAAGGATAAACCCATATTTGATGGTATTCGTATCAGGATCTATTTCTTGTGCGATTTTGTAATTGATACGTTCCGATCCGTATTCCTGAATATCATTGATTCGAGCTATTAGGTTTTCATAACGTCTAAATTTTAGCGGTTCCATTTCTTCTGAATGTGGAATCACTTCTTGAAAAAGAATGGACTGATCGTAAAGATTCGTTGTTTTGTCCAAACGGAAATATTCGAGCACCCAGGGCATTTTGTCAAAACATCTTGCAGCCGGTACCCGTCTTATTTTTTTTCGATATTTGGGTATTTCGGCTCCTTCATCAAGACCTTTGCCCAGATCACAAATATCCAAACAGGTATCTAGCAGAACCACAGGAGTTGTTTCTCCAATTTCATCTAATACTTCGTCAAATTTGGGTCTAAGCAATAGGTGTTCAATCAAATGAAATCCTTCATTATTGTTCATTTCCCATATCAATTCCTGCAATCGATCAAAGGCTTTTTTTCTTTCCTTACTCTTGGAATATTGTTCACTT
The DNA here is from genome assembly GCA_003232435.1 of Flavobacteriales bacterium. GTDB lineage: Bacteria > Bacteroidota > Bacteroidia > Flavobacteriales > Flavobacteriaceae > Aurantibacter_A. Next base: position 13,170 of record QIJL01000083.1, read on the forward strand.
TTTGCAAGGGTAATTGCATAATCTTCATCTGTGGAATCCCATAATTCATATGAGAACTTACCAATTTTTCCTGCCGACTTGCGCGCTCGCTGCTTCAGGTGATCATTAAAGTGAAAAAACTCTTTTTGATCAATATATTTTAGAATTTCCTCGAGCAGTTTATCTGTGCAGCAACCTTCGGGAACCTCTATACTCACCAAAAGGGTTTTCTTGTTATCAGGATCAATAAATCGGATTAGATTTAAGGCTTGCCCTTTTTTATTTTCTTTCTGAACATCTGTTGTTTTTTTACCATCCGTTTCCATTATCGGTTCTATGCAGATAAAATCGGGCACCAAAGAACGTCTTTTGGCATTCCGAAATCCCAAAAGTCTACTTACTCGCCGCTCGGTACCGGAAACATTGTTGGTATTCCAATACTCTTGAAAAGCATAGTTATACCCTTTTCCACGTTGCGTGCTTATTTGATAGTATTCTCCATCGGCCAAAATATTGGTTTTATCTTGAACTAGGCGCTCTTCAACTTTATAGGGTGTAAGCCATCTTGAGATTTTTTCATATTCTGAAAGATCTTCCCCAAATCTGGCCAGCATATGATTAAGAAACGTATTTCTTCGGACTGCAAATTCCTCTGGAGTTTCAACAAGATGTTCGATTACATGAGTAAAATCATTTAATATTTCCTCCCAATGATCCGAGCCATGATCATTGTGATCTATAATCAGGTCTTGAAGACCATAAACTTGCGTGATTGCCTTTGTAAAATAGGTTCTTTCGACCGATGGGTCAAAAGAAAAGAGCGTACTGAGGTGATTGAGTTGAACCAGATAGTCGGCCAATAGCTGTTCAAAAAACAGTAAATACCCTCGCAACTGTAACGCTTGTGTTTGTCTTTTTTCATCAGCTGCCGCGGGCAAACCCGCACGCTCGCTGATACCATAGCACATTGGTAATGTATCCGTAACGGGATAATATCCTTCTAGATTCATATACTCACCCGTCGGAACCGGAAGGTCTAAGGGTGTCCCAGTTAATTTATACTTGCGTTCAAGAATTTTAAGATCTTTAAATAGCTTAAGCATTCGTTCAGGTCTTCGATCTGTACTAGTATCGGCATTATAGCTTATAAACGCTCTTTCCTTGCAAAAAAGAACGGAGGATAATTCAGGGCGGATGCGCGCTATTTTTCTTTCTCCCTTTAGTTTATTGACCCATTTATTGAAATATCTCGAATCAAAATCATGGGTGTCAAAGCCGAAAAAAGGAAGATGTAAAAAGGTAATGGCTTTTATTCCCGGAATGTCCGCTATTTCATTAATGATATCCGAAAGTCTGATATCACGGAACAATGAAGTTGCTTCTAGCTCTTCAGAATCGATAAACCCATGTCTTAATGCCGGTCCTTCAAAGATTTCATCAATAAGCATCCCCTTTTCCATCATCTGTTCTATAGTGTAAAATGGGATTGAGGGTGTAAAATACTTGTAAATCGTAAAATAGATATGAGCCAAAATGATATCTGGATCCGCTTCGTTTTCTAAGGCTATCGATGCGGTTATTCCGAAATCTTCATATTCTATGGCATTAACGCTGAGAAAATCCTCTCCAAGGTTTCTGTGACGATAAAGTCTTTCCTGCACCTTTTGCCGTACTTCTTCGCGAGTATCATCATCGATGATATTCTCTTCATATTCAACCATTACATTATAGAGCCCTTCGAGCTCCACTATTTTGGATGGTATAAAGGGAGCATTTTCAATCCAATTCCTGTCTTTGGTAAGCTGGTCTAGGGTATTTTCGTTTTTTGAAATCTGATCCTCTAGTTTTTCAATCTCGTCCAAGACTTCTTCGGGAATATAACCTTCTGAAGCTGCCTCCAAAGCGTCAATTTCATCACTAAGTTGCTGATTCAAGGTTTCGAGCTCAGCAGTTTTAGTAACAATGCGTGTTTTGGCTTCCTCTTTATTTGATTCAAACTGAGAAGGTGAGAGCGCATCAAGTTGTAGTTTTCCATAACAAATGGTACGTTCTATTTCTTCACACGAACAATCATTTCCCACATTACTTTCAAAGGTATTATAGTTCATCCATAGGGGCACTTCATAATCTTTACTAAGTACCAACCAGGCATTTCTAACCCCTTCAATATCAATAAGCAACATGCGATAGTCGTTGATGGTTAATGCGCAGTTGTGAAGAATCTCACGGGCCGTATAAAAAATCTGTTCCCAGGTTTCCGGTCCCAGTTCTTCGGGAGCAAGCAGGTCTTTGATTTCAAAACCGGTTCGATAACCCAAATCGGTAATGGCGTAGCTAACCGCATCCAAAATGGTAATGCCGGGATCCGAGTTGTTATAGTCCGTCCAGGCGGTACTCCCCATATTTTCTATATGTTTGAACCCTTTTTTACGTAGTTCGTTGAAGTCCTCTGCTGGCAGTAACGGATTCGCTTTTATTAATGCATCTGGTGTACTCATAGTATCTTTATTTATTGATGCTTGCTATTTTTTTGATGTATTGCTGTTGGGAGATTTCTTGTTTGCGCCTGTTTTAGTTGCTTTTGCTTTCGTGAGTGCCTTTTTAACGGCGGTGCTTTTCTTGGGTTGTTCGGCGGCAACTTTTTTAGAGGCCCTCGTTTTTTTGGCTCCTGGAATTGTTTTTTTTACGGCTGCTGCTTTTGTGGTGGTGGATTTGGCTTTTACAAGCTTCTTGGAAATAGGCTTGGCGGAAGATATGGCCTTGGGCTTTATTTCTTTTTTTGGAGAAGCAGCCGCTTTCAAGGTGCTTCTTTTTGGCGCGGCCTTTTTAACAATTTTAGCGGGCATAGTAACTGCAAAGACTGGCGCTATAACTGCTCTTTCCAATGCAGCGTTTTCAAAACCGGGCGTAGGTTCATTTTGCTCTTCGAGCCTTCTTTTTTCGCAGGGATCTGGTGCTACTTCATCTTCACAGGGAACAATAAGATGTTTGGGAGCAGAAACCAAAATGGATCGATTGGTGGAAGGGTTGATTACGGTTTCCCCAATAAAATTGGAACTTGTCAGCTCTTTTTCTACATCGGCACATCCGCAGAAACGATTAAAAATTTCTTCCAGGCTTTCGTCTTCTTTCTCTTCCTCCTCAGAACTACGATTGCCAACAACTGCAACTTCACCCTCCATTTCCAGCTCTTCGGCAGGTTCTTCTGTCGGATTCTCATCAATTACTCTATTGGGTTTAGCACAGCATTCTTCTTTGCAGACACCCATAAAAAAGTCTTTGATGAAATCTACATAGTCTCGCTCTTCAATGAAATTAATGATGGAAGAGGCGTAAATTTTTTGATTAAATTTCACTTCGGCGTTTTCATCAAATGCCCATGGTGTGAGGTAGTGAACAATTGCTTCATTGAGTTGTTTTAGATAAAACCCCTTGTCCAATCCGAAACGGAATTTCACTTTAAAAAACACCATTACTTGCTCGTAGACTGGGTTCTTAGCATGCACACGAACAAATGGAGAGGTTCTTTTTTTGAGAAAATCTTCTATTTCCAAGAGGGTTCTTCTACCCGTTTTTGGGCGTAAGGGATCAATGGCGTTTCTGCTTTTAAGACTTGATATCGGTACCAGGAGCACATGACCTGGAGACACTTGCGGTCCGCAGCAGTGTTCGTGTACTGCAATAGTAGCTCCAGAGAGTTGTATTTCAATAGTTTGTGGTTCGCCATTAGCCACAACTGTAGCGGTAATGTTAGCCGCGTCAAAACCATTTGCAATAAAAATTTGTCCAGCTTGATTTGCAATATTCGTTACCGTATTGATGTCTCTAAAGGTGTTAACAGCAGTTATAACAACCATTTGGGTTTTAGGCCCATTAGTCAATGCTTGTATTTTGGCTCGTTCATCTGGGTCAAATAGATCATTAGCTGCTGCAAAATTGGTATTATATCTTACAAGGGTAGTACTATTGGGGTCATTGGTTATGATATTGTTTCTGCACAAACAGTTCGGATCTGTATGTGTAATGGCCTTGACTTTATAAATACTAGGAAAACGATTCAGAACTAGATGTTCATAATCCCATGAGTTAACGGCTCTTGCCTTGTGTCTTAACCTTTCGCTTACCCTTGTGTAAAAACCCTTGCCAGCTTCTTTGGCCTTTCCATTCCAAGAGGCAAAGGGTTGCATTACAGATTTCACCTCCGCTTTACCAACAACTAATTTGCCAATAGATTCTGCACGTAGAGGGCACTCAAAATGTGTTTGATCATTATCACGATCATCAAATTTGGCTACGACGGCCTGAGCGACAACATCTATTAGTTTTGGTATTCTATCCGAATTCTCCGTAACGCTAGTTCGAAACCAATGTAATCCTGGTGTAACTATTGTATTGTTATTAGTCGCATCCGCAGGAACCTCGATTTTTACAATGCCCGTGGTCTGAAAACCATAGGTTCCATCAGATATAATATTGATATCATTAAAGGGTTTCCATTCATTATTAGATAAATAAGACCAGTTAATTGATGGTGAATCATTGTCTGTGTTCTTTTCACTTCCTTGTGCAAATTGGAATAAAAGGGTTACTGTCTGCAAAGGTTTTAGGTTTTCAAGTCCGATATAGAGAAGACCTTCTTCTTGAGTGTTCCCTGAATACTGATTGATGGAAATTCCTAGTGAATCTTCTAAACCGCTGGCGTTAAGTGCCATTTGTTTTAGTAATTGTCTTTTAGCTGAAGAGCGAAGGTTATACTTCCCTTGGAATTCATTTTCAGAACTATTCAAGTTTAGATTTCTATAGGGTGTTGTATAACTGAAACTAGGAAGCAAGAGCCCATCAGTATCTACCAGCAGATTGTCTTTGGCGGCGTCTAATTGATTAAACTGTTTTATGCGATCAAGAGGCCTGGTCTTTATACCAACAAATTCATTTTCATTAGGGTTAGGTCGGGTAATGAGTGCCTCAACCGTACCAAATGGGTAAACATGATAAATTTGGTCAATTGTTGGGTCAAGTTGATTTAATTCAGATTCATAGCTGATAGCAACTGCTTTGAATTTAATTTGTTCGGCGTCTTCTTGCATCACCTGAAAGGAAGTAAGTTCACCACTGCCTTTAGCTGACCTGTTTAGCTGAATTTCAAGAAACCCCTTAATGGTTTCCCTCGAATATTTTTTGTAGAAAGTCAAAGGTTTTCTATCCAGAGTAGAATTGGTGTTCAATATGTTATGGGTAAGAGCCGTTATGGTGAACCCTTCCGAACCTGCTTTGCCGAGGGGTGTCCATTGCCGCCCGGTCCGGGCATTCACTTTAAAAGGTGAATTTGCAATGGGAACGGCATTGCTTACCATGGCACTTGCGGGAGCTGTGCTAAAAATTACGGGTTCTGGGGGTGCCGTGACTGCAAGCTGAATATTCACGGAAAGAGCTGTCACTGGTTTGTTGAATATTTCACCCTCACCTATGTACAGACTTTTACCCATATTAGGATAAGCAGTAAAGGGATCAAAGACCTTATCTGGATCAATCGCCCCTGCATCATTTTGGAGGGTCAACTTTGTTAACCCATCCATATTTGGACCATTTTCTAATTCCGTAGTATTTATCGAACCGACTTTGACAGATAACGACGAGATTTCAAATTTTAGGGATTTAAAGACCTCTTCATTTATAGCTAATTGAGGGCCAAATAAAATTTGCATTACCGGATAACTCGTTGTAAAAGTATTAAGGTGAACTTCTGGATTATACCCTACAATAGGGGCTTCACTGGGGGAGAGGTATATAAATAACTGATTTTCGGATACAAAGTATCCGGTTTCTATGCTTGTTTCATGTCCGCCAAACTTTCTCGTATCTAAAACGGCTTGCAGTTTGGCCCGATTATCGGGATTTGGGTTTTCGTCGATTGTAAGCCAGCCCTTCTCCGTGGTCAATTTTATTTGTATGGTACTTTCTTGTATAGCAGTATGTTTCATTACATCACTAATACCATTGAGTTCGTATTTAATTAGCCTATTCCCGCCTTGAAGGACCAATTGTGGTGAAGCAATTGCAAAACCTATAGCTGCGTTGTTATTGAAATGAAATTGCTCTTTTATATTCTCGATTTCATCGCAAATGTTTTTCGGAAATAGATTAATATCCCTTCCGCGTCCGAATGTATCCCACTTCGGGTACTGGTCTTCAAATGGTTTTCCTAAGCCATCCAATGAATTTGCAACTGGGCGCGCAAAAATCTCTTTTATTCCTATAATTCCGTCTTCAAGAGTGACTTTCTCTATGAAAAGTGTTTTTAGTTCTGCAACTTTCGCCTCATTGATTATAATTTCGTCATCGATCTGATATACTTGATCTAATCCGGAATTGTCTTTACCACCATCTACTTCGGTTTCTTTTTCGATACGAAATTCTGAAGTACCCTTGGCAAGCTCAAAGACCACATGAACTTTATCTGGTATGGATGGTTTTTCAACAAGTTGCAGCACATCTCTATAATAGAAGTTGAGCATGCGTTCGGTAATGCCATTCATTTGATCTTGAACGATGTCAAAAAGCTTAAGAAAGGTGATAAACAATGCCATATGTGGTTGATGGGAAGGATAATCCTCTAGAGAGGCTAGTAAATACCCTTCAGACCTTTCTACCAATCCTGATAGATAGCCATAAAATGACAAGAAAATAGTATCGATAAATAGGGCAGCATTTCTTATTTTACTCGCTTCATCGGTACCTTCATAGACTGATAAGTCGGGATCTATGGGTTGATCAAGGCCCCACAAAATAAGATCTTTAAGTTCTGAAAAATCAACATTTAGCTGAGTGCCAGGATCAACAATGACATAACCGCCTTCAATGGTTTTTGATTTCTGTAATTGATCGCTTAACGAGGAGTTAATGGCTAGTAGTATATCTTTGTAAAGGGGATTTGTTGGTATCGTTAACGCAAGCCATTTTTCCAATCGTACTGCAATACCAATAATTGGGGCGTAGAGCGCAGTTAACAGATCTGCTTCAGGATTTGCCTCTAGATTTGCTCTCGTTTCATCATAGTCCTTTTTAATTTGAGCTAGATCGACCACTCCTATGGAAGCAGTAATTACGGATACGTCCTTACGAAAAAATTCTTTCCAACTGATTTTGCACTCTGGTGTTCCGTCAGAAATGGACTGTTCTGGAAGATCGTAAAACCGAATTTGCCCAGCATAGCGTTTTGCATAAACCAATAACTCTTTTATCCCGCGATTGTCAATTGGTGCGTAATCAGGATCCAAAGCACTTAGATATCGATCTAGTTGTCTTGACCCGTCTCTATTAATTGTATGTTCACATGTACAGCTCATCCTCTTTCAATATTTGTAGCCTCATCCATATAAAATGGGAATACGTAGTTATATCTGGTGTTGGTGGTAACTATGGTGTATTGTATGTTGATTTCTAGTCGGCCTTCTTCCTGAAATGCTGTCGAACTGATATCTTCAACAATAATTCGAGGTTCATGAAACACCAAGGCGTCATGCACGAATTTTTCGGCCAAAGCTATATTTGGAATGTTCATTGCCTCAAAGATCTGAGGTCGTAGATTACAACCGAAAGTAGGTAGCTTCACCCGCTCTCCAGTAAGGGTACACAGAATAATTTCCATACTACTCCGCACATCCTCTTCTTGAGCGACCATCTCTACCCCATGCCACTGCCGATTGAATGAGGGTGGAAAATTCCATCCGGTTCCTAAAAATGACTTATCTATATTTTCCATAGCTACCTCCTTTTATATGTTATTTCAGCCCCCGATTTTTACTGTCGGACAGCCTACGGTTATACTACCACCATGGGTGGTAGTATCTCCTTTTCTCGCAGCAAATTTCCCTCCTATTTTTACACTGCTCGAACCGGACATTATACTATCTGGCGGTCCTGCACAAGTACAGGAATCCCCTACCACAGCAGCCGGTAGTCCTCCAATTCTGACAGTCGCAATCCCAGGGGGTAAGATTGGCCCTCCTGTATGAGGACTGCTGTTTGGATTGGTCATCGGACAACTGTGATTGTCTCCTACTCTTGCTGCATCTGGCATTGAATTTCTATTTAATTAATGGCAACCTGCGTGCCTGATATAGTTATATTTTTTCCACTACCCGCCTGAATCGTTATTCCTTGGGCATCCATTTTAATCGTATTTTGATGCTCATCTTTCATCTCAAATGCCCCTGAACTACTGTCCATGGATAATGTCTTCTCTCCGCTTCCGGCAGATATGCTGAGTTTAATACTCTTTTTGCTATCGTCAAAAATCAGTTTGTTTCCTTCTTTGGTTACTATACCATATTGAATGGCACCTTCTTCTTCAGGCAAAGGAGATTGTTTTTTTTCTTTACTGTGTAAATAACCTAAAATGACCGGCTCCCTCGGGTCATCGTTTAAAAACCCAATAATAACTTCATCTTCTTCTTGTGGCCTGAAATAAACCCCGTGATTTTCACCAGCATCTAGGGTTGCTACTCTTGCCCAAATACCTTTGTTGGCTTCTGACGTAATTAATGGAGCATGGACTTTTACCCTATACTGTCCTTCTTGATCATTAATATCTTTAACTATTCCTATTTGAAGTCCATTGACACCTGGCAACAATCCACTTGCTGGTTTATCCATGAGGTCTTCCTTCCTATAAAACCACTCATCGCGCCAACCGAATTGAACATCGGTCTGCCATTGACCTTCAAAATGATGAAGGATACCTGTTATGAATACATTTCCATTGAATCGGGCCCCAACCCCTGCCAGCTTAATTAGTGCGCCTGGCTTTATATTTGCCCTGCCTTGTATTCTTACTCTACCTACTGCATGACCAAGATGAGTTCTCATCGAATGCGCATTCGTCCAATCATTCAATTGTTCTGTAGTGAGATTCCCGGAGTGAAGTAGTTTAATTTCTGACTCCAAGACCGCGCCCATTTCATTCGCAGTAAAATTTCCCGTTTCTGCAAATTCTACTGTACTTTCGCCAGATACGTCTAACTGCTGTTGGCTATAATTCCAAGACTGACTTACAATTTGTTTGGCATGATTTCTAGTATCGACTTCTGCTTCAATTTCCCATAAATTATCGCCATAGGTAACTGTACAAATGGGTTCTCCTACTGTACTTGGTTTTTTTACTACCAAGGTGCCATCATCAGTAAACACAAGCATTCCATTGGCCTCCGCGCGGGTTACGATGAAATCCCAATCTGTTACGTTGAACTGAACCAATTGCTTGTGCGTGAAGGTGGTTTCCTCAATACTTTTTTGAAGATCGCCGGCCAATTCAGTCATGACTACGGAATCTTTTTTATCAATATGGTAGGCGCTTTTTCGTGCACCTGTGAGTTTAATGGCTTTGTCTTTAGCTTCAATCAAAAGAAGAGATGGGCCACTACGCCTGATTTTAATACCGTGTTTTACAATTATTCCCTCAAAAACGGTTTCAACCGCTCCTTCATAACCCAATTGCACTTTTATTTTATTTCCTGGTTTTAGGCTATCTGAACTGCTTAACTCAAAATCTCGATCTGCCATTGAGCCGTCTCTGAAAGACATCTTAGCAAAGGCCACTTTATTATACGATTTGTTGATGGTAATGGTAAAAAGACCAATTTCATTGCTCAATTCGGTGAGGTCACCATTGGGTGGGCCAACAAAGACCTTCCTACTCACTACGCTTTGGGTGCTTTCGGTTCCAGGAATGTTGCTTGCGAGTGCTGTCATAATTCAAATATTATTCAACGGCTATGGGTGGAAAAATTAAAGTTGATCCTGCCTTAAGCTTTCTGAAATTATGTAGCTTATTTGCTCTTGCTACTTGAATCTCATAGTCTTGATTTTTATAGATATCTCTAGTTAATAAGGGCAGAAGATCACCTTCTCCTACTATTTTGCTATGGGTTAGGTCTGGGGACGACAACATACTTAAAACATCACTTAGCACTTTAATGGTATGTTCTGAAAACGTTGCGGTTACCTTGGCTCGAATCGGTAACCCGAACATGTCGAACATGGTGTAATTCACTTCTGATGAAAGGAGCACACAGGTATTTATGAAGGTGCCATATTGTACGATAAGAAAGTTTGGCCGATGCAGCGTCCCTTTTATTCCAGTTGTAGTTGCCCTAAATAGTGCTATTTGGGCCGTAACCGGAATTTTTACACCATTCGTATTTACCCCAGTACCGTCTAGCGTGAAGGAAATAGAAAAATTTCTTGGTTTTGTTTTTTCATATTGATGTGCCGCTCCGGTTTCTCCGCCAGCACATGCTGCGTTCCAATCCAAATCTTCCTTAATCGAAAAGCTTTCTGGGTTGAACATGGCTATAAAGGGTAGACCAATTGGAAAACCCCCACTTGCATCAATAGGAATAATCTTAAGGTTAAATACAAGTTTCGCTAAACTTTGAGTGTCCATGTTTTATCTTTCTTTTTTTTCTCTGAGGATTTCTAAAACTTTTTCGACCAACTCCGATTCTGTACTTGTACCGGTACTTTGCGGCGGACAATTGGGTTCTGTAGCTGTGCCAGTACTCGGGGTAGGTGCAACTACCGCTCTAATGATTACTTCATTGATTTGTACCGCCATGCGCTATAGGGTTTTTTCAAAATACTTATATGATAATTCCAAAGTCTCAACAACAACGGTGTTTTCAGTTGCTGAAAAGTTGGAAGTAGACCATTTTACAGGGTAGGCTCCAACTACATTCCATACGGCCAGAGGTTCTCCTGCTTCATCTAAAAGGGTTACCAAAATATCAGCAGGTGAAAAGTCATAGACCAAAGCTGTGAAATAAGTGTTCATAGCTGATTTGATCCACTTTAGAATTGCTGTCCCCTGAAGCATACCCCTTTTAAGAACAAGGTTTGGATACTTCGCCCGTTTGGGTAGTTTATGAACAAATCTATTCTCTCCCCCTTCTACCAGATCTTCAGTTTCAATTTCAAAGGATAAACCCCCGACTTCTTGAAACCGCTGCTCGGTATCTGAATCCATACCATTTACACCTAAGAATTCTACCTTAAAGTGAAAACCGGTTGGTGGATGGTAAGTTGCCATAGTATGTTATGGTGTAGATTGTGTAATTCCTTCGTGGGCTAGCTCTACACCTTCTATGGCAATTTCATTGCCTGTTGCGTTTAGCCCCGGACCATCGCATTTAATAGGCCATGCCTGAGTTATGCTCCAAATGAATACAGGCGCACCTTCATCATTTAACATGGTAATAGTGAGATCTCTTCGTTCAATATTGGGCTGCCCCGTATTGTTGAACCAATTATATAGGTCAATGTTACCAGCACATATGCCTCGCTTCAGCGATATATTGCCTGATTTTCGAATGCCTGGGCGTTTGAGTGCCAGGGTATTGGCTGACATGAGCCCATCTCTATAGTCAATAGAATCTATCTCTACGGTGAGGCCTCCAACCTCTGAAAAACCGATATCTTCTCCACCCCAAGAAACGCTGAAGTGAAATACTGTTAATGGATATTGTGCCATTTTTTATGGATTTATTATTAGAAAAATTGAAATTAAATTGAGCTTCCTGTATCAGGAAGTTTGCATCATTTGTTCGAATCTTAGAATGATAAATTCAGCTGGTCTGGCCACTGCCATTCCGATTTCAACGATCATTCTTCCTTCTAAAATATCTACCGAATTCATGGTAGGACCGAGCCCGATTTTTACTTCGAACGCCTCCTCTGGTGTTGCACCTGCAAGAGCTCCATCTCGCCACTGTAGATAGAGATAATTCTCAATCATGGCTTTTACCTTAACCCAAGTAGAAGCGGTATTAGGCTCAAAAATCGCCCATCGGGTAGATTTCTTGATTGACTCCTCAACAACGCTAAAGAAGCGACGAACATTTACGTATTTCCATTCGTTGTCATTGCCATCTAATGTCCTTGCCCCCATAACAACGGTGCCATAACCTGGTACACTGAGGATAGCATTCACAGATTTACCCGTATTTGAGTTTACATTCATAACATCTTGTTCGGCCCTAGCAACTGAAACCAGAGGTTTGATGACATCCATCAAGCCTACATTGGCTGGAGCTTTCCATACTCCTCGTTGACGATCTACCCTAGAGTAGACTCCCGCTATTGCAGCAGAAGGTGGAAGCGTAATAGTATACTTTCCATATTCTGCTTTTACGGTATTATATAGCGTCGACGCGGTGTTCTTCAAAGTGTTGAGAGGTACCCCCGTTTTGTCATCTGCGGTAGGAGCTGCCCCATTGACCGTATGGGTGCCGAGAGCTATGGCATCAAAATCAAATGCATAACTATAAGACGATAGCAAATGAGGATAATAAACGGCACCAAACCTTCGAATGGCTCCTTCAGCAGGAATATCATCTATTGCTGTTTCAGTATCATCTTCCACCGAACTGGGTGACTTGGGTACCGTGGTTTTAATGGTATCTATAATAGCAAACCTGTCTTTCATATCGGCAGCTTGATTGATCATTTTCTGATTCGTACTATTAAATTCCGTCTGAGTAAGATGAATGGCTTCTGGTACAACTATCATAGTTGGTGTATCTTCGTTTCCTACTAAATCAATACCTTCATCAATACTCGGCTTGGAAATACTATCCGTAAGTTTTCCGACGGAAACGATATAGCATTTGCCACCACCATTGGCATAGAAATGCTTAATGGCATGATACAAAATATGTTTGCTCATGCTCGGTTTATCGAATGTAAGCGTGACGTTGTATCCCGTTGTGGTCGTACCTGTCATTAGCTCATCTACGTCGATGGTTATATTCGCAGGGTCCTCAGATTCGGGTCCGCCAAAATATTGTATGAAATCCTCTAATTTGCCAATGGGTGTTGGGACTTTTAGAAGATCATCAGCAACCAAATTGGTTGCCATTTCTGTGTAACCCACAAATGCAGGTACTGCTGACTCCACTTCAGCGACAGATGGTGGTAGAAGAGAAACCTCTTCTACATAAACACCTGGAGATCGATAATTTGCCATATTGTTTTTTTTAAAGGTTTAATAAAACATCAGAATATATAATTGGATCACCAATAGCATCTAATTGATGCTTTGGTGGATAAGGTAAATTCACTTTGATATCTTCAAGGGAAATGGTAGGGTGGTTCACAAATTTCTTTAGTGCGAGTGATAAAGAATCACCTGTGGTGCTCGAAGAAGAAATGTACTTTTCTTTAAGCGGTTTTGGCGTGTCTGAAATGAATTCGAATTGTTTATCTGAAATGATTGTAGGAATAAATACAACGCCAGTATCATTACTGATAATATTTATTTTACTTAGAAAATCTACCCGTTCAGCAGGTGTTAAGCTATTTAACTCCACATAGAGCGGACTGTTATCTTCTAGCAATACTTTATACCTCCATAAAGTAGCTCTGTTCCTGAATAATAACGAATATCTGGGCCTTTGAGGAGTAATAGAACCGTCATTTTCCACGATTCTGTAATTGGGTAATACCAACTCTTCTAAGGAACATTCTATAATAGCAAATACAGGAGTGTCTCCCATTTCACTTAGATGGTAGGCTGTTTCTATAAGCACGCCACCGATTTGTATTTCACATTTACCGGCAGGAAAACCCATTAAATCGAAAGATAAATAGGCTTGACCTCCTTCATTGGAATGTGAATTAGGCAGGACCTCGTAACCGCTGTCCATATGTTTTAATTTTGCAGTCCCAGGCGCAACATTTGCACTATGTACGTAGTCATAGCTGTTGGCTATTTTTTTAATGGTATCGGAATCAGAAACACCGGCCGCATCTAAACTAAGATGTAGCTCATCTTTGGGTACAAGCGGGTCAGGAACCAGATTGTTAAAATAGTATATGCGGTCTGCAGCCGGAGCTGATGCTAATGCATTGTAGTTTAAAAAGTAAGGGTTGCTTAAACTTACTACAAAAGTCAAAAGATCACTTGGCTTAGGTTTAAAGTAAAGTAATTTATTGGCACCGCTCATTCCATTGGTGCGACTCCAAGCTGTAAACCCTCCTTTATTTGGGTCGCTCTTCATGATCAGGTCTAACCGTTGTAGAACTGCCTTACACTTAACTGTTGGTACGATGCTATAATCTAAGATTGGTGCAGTTACAGACGTACCTGCAATCCCATTTTCATAAAAGGGTTGCTTGATTTGAACACTAAATAATTCGCTATATATCACCTGTAGACTCCCCATGATTTAATTATTAAAGTTTACTTCGCTAATAGCCGAGGCAACCTGATTACTCTTCGTCTCAAATACCGTTAGCATATTTACCTTATACACTAAGCTTGGTATGTATTTTCCGCCAAGCATGGCCCATAGATTATTCTGCTGCTCAAAAGACATGTCTTGTAATCTGAAACTCAACCTTTCGATTAATTGCCAGGGTTTGTTTGCAGGATCTGCGACAAAAGAATTTAGATTCGGAAACTTCTCCTCGTCAAATACAGGATTGGCTTGAAAAAAGCTAACAATAGTCGAACAATCCCTTAAGGCGGTTTCGTAATTCCCATTACTAGCAACAAATAATAAAAAAATGTTCAAATCAATCGGAGGGTTCAATTTTTTCACCTGATTATCGTCCGTTGAAACATAATATGGGCGTTTCCCTTCTTTTCTTTCCTCTTCAATACCTGCCAACATGAGGGTGACATGCGCATTTTCATCAATATTTAAATCGCCATTGGGTTGTACTACCGGAGCCAGATCAACAACATTTCCGACCGTATAACTTGCCGGATTCTGTTCCCGATCTACCATATACTGATCAAGTTCTTTTTTAATAAATTCTAGCGCAGTGCGAATCATAAGAATTAGATTTCAACCTGCCCGAGGGAAAGACAATTTTTACTTTTATTTCTAACTGCAACTTAGGGAGCTTTACTTATGTCCACAATCCCTAGAAATGGTGATTTTAGAACGTAATGTTCGATAAAAATTATATGACTATCGGATTGATTGCACAAAATAATATTTTGTAACTAGTTGTATAAAAGTGATTTACGATATAGAGCCATTTGTAAGACAATTTTCAGAGTTAGTTTTGTCACATTTTTAACGGATTATAATTTAATTTCGTTTTTGGTAAAACATAATCTTCACGTTATCAATTATATAGTCCATGTGAATTATATGTAACGAATCCGATAGTCATAAAAAATTATATTATCGTTGAGGTTGGATAATGATCAAAAGTATGTTGAAGATTTCTAGACTGTATAAAGAGGTAATGGGACTAGAACCTTAGGATCTAGAGTACGATATGTTGGAATTTTAAAAGTATTCAGTCTAAACACGTACAGAATAGGTGTATTGAAATTTGATATTATTTATGAATCCGATAGTTTGCACATTTCTTTCCCATTTAGATGAAACAGAGGCGATTACGACCCTGTCGAATACGGAATCGAAATATCTTCTGTTGAATTTATAACAATATTCGTCTAGATAGCTTTGTAGGTAATCGTTGCCGATGGAGTGGTGCACGTCCAACAAAAGTCTTTTGGCATTTGCGATGACGATATGTACCCAAGGGAGGATCTTCGAGGCCTCCTTTTTGACCTTGGCCACGACCGCCCCATGGGCGGCGAGGTTCTCCTTAAGGTCGATATAGTTGTTCGCGCGCCGTCGGTCATCGCGGACGATCGCCCGTCAATGGACCTTTCTACCTCCTTATTGGTGGTTTCCTTGCAAAGGTCGTCCAGCAATCACATTTTTATGTGCCCTACCTTTTTGTTGGTCCCGTACCTGTACTTATAGGAGGCCTCTACGGTCTTCGATTCGGCCATTACCAATACTGTGGTCTGCTTTTGGCTCCCCTTCCCCCGTTTGTACTTCCCGTCGTTTTCCTTGAGCTCTTTCGCGATTCTGTCACGGTTCTCCTTGTCGGGCACCGTTTCGAAGAAGCCCTCGTCAAGCTCGACCTCGTCGCACAGCTTGTAACCGTCGTCCCTTTTCCCCATGGCATACCGTATTTTGTGCAGCATGTACCAAATAGGCTCATAATAACGGTGCCCCAACTGTCTTTGTACCTCCAGGGCGGAAAAGCTCTTTTTGGTCCCGGTGAGCATCATCATCCCGAAATACCAGTAATGGTAGGGCAATTGGGAGCCGTGCAATAAAGTGCCGCTTTTCAAAGTGGTCCTGTACTTGCATTCCTTGCATTGGTATTGGTCCCTGGTCGATATCCAATAATGTTTCTCGTGCCCGCACCGTTTGCACACGATCCCTTGTTTCTCCCTCTCCGACTTGAAATGGGCCTTGCAACTGGCCTCGTCAGGGAATTTTGTGAAAAAATCTCGAATCTTCATATCTATATCGTTAATAATCAATAAGATACGGAATATCAACCGTATATGCAAGGAATCCGATAGCCATATATTATTTGGTAATTATAATGTGGAGCCAGAGCGATTGTTGTACCTATGTTGTACCCAAACAAAAAAAGCCGACTCCCGAAAGTCGGCTTTCCCTTTGTACAGGCGGAGAGACTCGAACTCTCACACCTTGCGGCACTAGATCCTAAGTATAAGCATGGGACATTTAGGAGTAAAATCCATTCGTAATACAAGTTATCCCCCATAGCTGGACTCAACTTCATTTTACAAACCGAATAATAAAAGTAATTCAGTAACTCTCTTGTTTGGTAAAGCCATTAAATCAACCCAAATAAGACCATAAAAAGCCAAAAAATGAGTGCAAATTGAGTGCAAATAAAAAAGGGTTCAAAAGAAAAACTCTTGAAACCCCTATATTTATTGGTGGAGAATACCGGAGTCGAACCGGTGACCTCTTGCCTGCCAGGCAAGCGCTCTAGCCAGCTGAGCTAATCCCCCATTGACCTATAACTTAGGCAAAGAAAATACTTTTAGGCTAAGTATCAAAATGTAAAGACTCCTTATTCAAATTGGTATCAATCTTTTTTAACACGCAGTATTAGAACAGGGGTTTTGACAAAGAACTCTGATTTTAAAATGGTATTCTTTTCCCAAAGCTTTTTGAAGAAACCTCTTTTTCTTCTAAAAACACAAAGTAAATCGGGATGTTGCGATTGAAAATGTTCTAAGACACCTTGATACGTAGTAGCGTTTTCAGTTAAAGTCAATTGTTCGCTGATATCGATAAGCGCTGGATCAACCTTTAAATCGTCTTTAGTATACCCAGGAGTTTTTACTAAAAGTAAATTAATCGAAGTATTAAATTTTTTCTGAATGGTCAGTAGTGGCTCTAGCATACGCTTTTTCTTTAAGATACCTGATTTAAAAGCGGTTAAAGTAGTTTTAAAAGGTTTAAAAACAGTGCCTTTAGGTACTATGAGCGCAGATATATCAGTCTTCTTAATAATTTTACCGGTAGTGTTCCCCAAATACAATTCCTCTTTTATATCATTACTTCTTGGTGCAAGGATAATTAGATCAATACCTAGTTCGGTATCTATTTCTATTAGTCCGTCTGCAATATCACCATTATAGGTTGCTATTTTGATCGCTGTTCCCTTTACATCAACTTTATCAATAATTTCTTTTAAACGTTCTTTGCTGCTTTTCGCAACTTTTTCTGAAATATTAGCCAAACTACCTGCCTTTGCTGAAACGGTAAAAACGTCCATAACAAAAACCTGTGCTGAAAATTCGAAAGCAAAATCTACTGCGTATTGTAGTGTTTCACCTGTATTTGAGATGCCAATAGGAACAAGAATGTTTTTCATCGGAATGGATATTGATTAATATTCTAAATTTACAATTAATTTGAACTTCACACATGATTCGACGTGCAAAGATATTAGAAATAACCGATATTCTTACCTTGACCAAAGCCTGTGCGGCATATATGATTCAAAATGGAATTTACCAATGGAACAATCAGTACCCTTCAAAAGAAGTCTTTGAAAATGATATAAAACGTCAAGAACTATATGTACTCAACATTGACAATTTAACCCGAATTATTCATGAGTATTCTATTCCAAAGCCAAAATACATGCAACCAAAAAATTTACGAAACCCGGGGGTATCAAAAATTGGGGGGGGGTATCAATTTTTTCCACCAAAGCGAATATCCTTTTTATTGTTATGAACTAATACTTTAACTTTCTTTACGTTTGAAAACTGCCATCAACTTCAAAAGCATTAATAAATTAGCCATTCCCGCTACTATTGCGGGTATTGCTGAACCGCTCTTATCGATTACCGATACCGCTATTGTAGGTAATATTCCCGTAGATGGGTTAGAATCTCTTGCTGCAGCAGGTATCGTAGGCACATTTTTATCAATGTTAATTTGGATTTTAGGGCAAACCCGTAGTGCCATATCAGCTATTATTTCACAATACTTGGGGGCAGGTAGGTTACATGAAGTAAAATCACTGCCGGCCCAAGCCATTTTTTTAAATATTACCTTAAGTATCCTTATTCTCTTATCCACCATATTTGTGGTCGAAGAAATATTCAGTCTACTCAATGCATCGGGTAAAATATTACGCTATTGCGTTTCCTATTATTCTATTCGGGTCTGGGGCTTTCCATTAACGCTTTTCACCTTTGCGGTTATGGGCATTTTCAGTGGGCTACAGAATACCTCATGGCCTATGTTTATTGCTTTGGTCGGTGCTGCCTTAAATGTTGTTTTAGATTTTATTTTTGTATACGGAATAGAAGGTTATATCGAACCTATGTATTTAGAGGGTGCCGCATGGGCCAGTCTTATCGCACAGGGAGTAATGGCAATACTGTCGTTTATATTATTAGTGACCAAAACTAATATCAACCTTAGGCTGCGGTTTCCGTTTCACAAAGAATTAGGTCGTTTGGTAGTGATGAGCTCGAATCTTTTTGTACGCGCACTAGCATTAAATACAACGCTTATTTTAGCTGTTCGTGAAGCTACCGCCTTAGGTGATAAATATATAGGCGCGCATATTATTGCTATAAATATTTGGCTTTTTTCTTCCTTTTTTATTGATGGCTATGGCGCTGCCGGAAACATTATCGGGGGTCGTCTTTTAGGAGCTGAAGATTATAGCGGTTTATGGAAATTATCAAAAAGAATAACAGGCTACGGTAGTATGGTCAGCGCCATTTTAATTGGTTTAGGATTTCTTTTTTATGAGCCTCTAGGTAGATTGTTTTCAAATGATATTGCCGTATTGGAAGCTTTTTACAGCATCTTTTTTATCCTATTATTAGGATTACCTATCAGTACCATTGCTTTTGTTTTAGATGGAATGTATAAAGGTCTTGGAGAAATGAAAACCCTTCGTAATGTACTTCTTT
>QIJL01000430.1 GCA_003232435.1 Flavobacteriales bacterium
CAACCAACATCCGATCTTACACCAGAGCCAGCAGGGTAGCCCCGATGGCTTTAATTTAGCGGAAAAGCTAATGGATGTCTTGCTCGCCATCGATGACCCCAGGTTGCCGTTGTTGGGCGATCTTCCCGTTGATACGACTTTTACCGAGCATCGTGGAGTCAAGGTAGCCGAGACGGATGTTTATTACTCGGGACTGATTAGAAGTCAATTCTCACAAATTTCATCCCTTACCTATTTTCACCCGGATCGCACTATTCCATTGCATGCGTTCAGCTTTGGGGAAGTGAGCTTCTTTAAGGCAGAGGCCGCCTTGGAAGGTTGGGGCGGTCTGGGCGATGCAGATGCCGAAACTTTCTATCAGGAAGGTATCAGGGCCGCGATGTCAATGGAACCGTACAACATCGCCGAGGCAGATATTCCCCAAGCATATCTTGATGCGGAGTTTTCTTTGGCCGGACTTACCAAGGATGAAAAACTGGAAAAGATCATGACCCAGAAATGGATTCTCCTGTTTGGAAAAAATATCGAATCATGGACGGAATGGAGAAGGACCGGATACCCGGTCTTAATACCGGGGCCTTTCGGAACTAGTGTCATTCCAAGAAGGTTGATCTATCCTATAAATGAATCGGTATTGAACTCGGCCAACTATAGTGCGGCCGTTTCGACCCTGAGCAATGGCGATGCCTATCAGTCAAAAGTTTGGTGGGATACGAAGAACTAAGTGTCAAGCTATCAATAAGAGCGTAATATAGTTCTTATTTCAGACGAAATGCGTACCTATATGGCATGAAAGCAAAGTTAAAGAAGCGTAATAATCAAGATGCCCAAGAGGAAACACGGTTTCGGGCGGCGGACTATCTGGGAACCTGCCTGCCGGCAGGTGCTCTAATTTTTTTTCCTCAAAATTGAGTAACAATTCTTTCAGTAAAAAACTTCTGCGCTTTCCAATTCGACCATGCCCGAGGCAGGCGGGTTGGTATTTTGACTTTTCATAACGAAAACCCGTGAATAATGCGGGTTAATCGGGTATTGCCCTTTCAGCCATAACGTTTTAGCGGGACGCCTCCGCCAAAAAAAAAAGAGATTGCCCATCCTAGTATGAAAACGGAAAGTTTGTACATTTAGGTTTCCAATTTTTCTTGATGAAAGCATTTAATAAACATTATTTGTGCCCGTTGGTGGTTCTTTTGCTTCTCCCTGTCGTAATTGCCGCGCAGTCATCAGATAAACTTTTTACTCCTCTTGATAACGAGTATACGAAAATTGATTTTCAAAACACCGTTATGGACACCAAGGCACATAATATTTTGATCTATTCAAATTTCTATGGTGGGGCCGGAGTGGGGATTTCTGATATTAACAATGATGGCCTGCAAGATTTATTTTTTACGGGAAATCTAGTAGGCGACAAGCTTTATATCAACCGTGGCAATTTGAAATTTGAAGATGTTACCAAGGTTTCGGGGATATTGGATAACGGGGGGTGGTCTTCTGGGGTGGCCATTGCAGATATCAACAATGATGGCCTGAACGATATATATGTTTGCCGTGAACTCTATGACGACCGTGCAGATCTCAGAAAAAATATGCTCTATATAAATAAAGGGATGGGAGAAAATGGCGTTCCTATCTTTGTTGAAAGTGCCGCCAAGTATAATCTGGATGATGAACAACGTTCTCGGCATGCTGCGTTTCTCGATTATGACAAAGATGGCGATCTGGATCTTTTCGTTTTAAACCAACCCCCGAATCCAGGCAATTTTTCAGAATTTTACGGCATCAAGACCGGCCCGGAGTTTACTTCAAGACTTTATCAGAACAACGGTAATACTTTCCAAGATGTTACGGCCGAGGCCGGATTGATAAAGGGGGGATATCCGAATAGCCTTGCCGTAAGCGACCTGAACAATGATGGGTGGCAAGATATCTATATTGCCAATGATTTTGAAGCGCCCGATTTTTTATACCTCAACAATGGCGATGGAACCTTTACCGATATAATGGAAAAGGCCATGCGGCATATCTCCTATTTCAGCATGGGCGTCGATGCCGCCGATATAAACAATGATGGATGGCAGGATCTAATGGTCTTGGATATGGTAGCCGAGGACAATTACCGATTGAAGGCCAATATGAGCGCAATGGATCCGCAGGCCTTTTGGGAAGTGGTGGGCAACGGCGGTCATTACCAATATATGTTCAACGCAATGCATCTGAATCAAGGTGGGAAAGAAACCTTGTTCAGTGATATGGCCCAATTGGGTGGAATCTCGAGCACCGATTGGAGCTGGTCGAACCTCATCGCCGATTTTGACAACGACGGTCATAAAGATATTCATGTGACCAACGGTCTGTTACGCGACATTAGAAACACCGATGCCGACAAAAAATTCTCTAACCATGTACGGGAGGTCTCGTATAAATGGATCAATGAAAACCCCAATACGGGCGAAGTAAGCATTTGGGATATTCTAGATCTAGACGAAGCCTTAAAAATCGTACCATCTCAAAAACTGCCAAACTATGCGTTTAAAAACAATGGCGATCTGACGTTCAGCAAAGTAACCGAAAGCTGGGGGCTTGATCAAGCTGGTTTTTCCAATGGTTCGGCTTATGGCGACCTAGA
This sequence comes from Flavobacteriales bacterium, assembly GCA_003232435.1. Lineage (GTDB taxonomy): Bacteria > Bacteroidota > Bacteroidia > Flavobacteriales > Flavobacteriaceae > Aurantibacter_A. The sequence continues at coordinate 2,630 of QIJL01000430.1, forward strand.
TAATGATGGTGACCTTGACTTGGTCGTCAACAATGTGAACGAAAGGGCCTTCGTTTATCAAAACAATAGTGAAAACATCGAAAGGCCTCATTTTTTAAGAATTAAACTGACCGACCAAAGTGGAAACAGGCCCATTTTCGGTGCCAAGATAAAAATTGATCTTAATGGCGGTTCGCAGTGGTACGAATTTACCAATGTGAGGGGTATGTATTCAACAAGTGAAAATATAGCCCATTTCGGATTGGGCAAAACCACTGTTGTCGATGCGCTAACAATAACATGGCCCGACGGCAAAATATCTCGCTTCAACGATGTGCAATCTGACCAATTACTTACAATAGATTACAGCGAGGCCGCCTTAGGCAAAAAATCTGGGCTAAGCCAAAAAAAAATATTGTTCGAGGGCGGCACATTGGGCAAGTTCGTGCATCAAGAAAATTCATTTGATGATTTTCAAAAGCAGATTCTTCTACCTCATAAAATGTCGCAATTCGGACCGGCCTTGGCAGTTGCCGATGTTAATAACGATGGGCTTCAAGATTTTTATCTGGGGGGGGCCAAGGGGTCGACGGGCCAATTGTACCTTCAAGAAGCTTCGGGGAAATTTTATCCTGCTTCGATTTCCAGTTTTCTCACGGATTCCTTTTATGAAGATGTCGATGCTTTCTTTTTTGATATCGATGGAGATGGCGATCTTGATCTTTATGTCGTTAGCGGGGGCAACGAATGGAAAAAAGATACCGACGCATATGAAGACCGCATTTATTTGAATGACGGTGGTGGATCTTTCGTTCGATCAAATAATTCCCTGACGGCCAAAGACAGTGGCTCTTGCGTTCGCCCTTTCGATTTCGACAATGATGGGGATCTCGACCTATTTATCGGGGGAAGGCATATTCCATGGCAATATCCAGAACCTGCAAATAGCAAAATTCTCGAAAACCAAAACGGAATATTTGTCGATGTAACGAAATCGATCGCAAAAGATCTGGTTCAACTCGGCATGGTAACCGATGCCACTTGGGCCGATTTCGATGGCGACGGGTTCTCAGACTTAATTGTGGTAGGCGAATGGATGCCCATTACATTTATTCGATATAATGGTAAAAAATTTGAAAAAGTCCCTCATGAAAATAGTGTCCCCGATTCCGAAGGATGGTGGTATAGTGTTGAGGCAAACGACATTGACAATGATGGCGACATTGACTTTGTTGCCGGAAATCTCGGATTGAACTATAAATACAGGGCTTCGCCAAAAGAGCCTTTCGAAGTCTTTTACAATGATTTCGATGAGGACGGAAATACGGACATTGTTTTGAGTTATTATAATTTTGGAGAACGGTATCCTCTGAGGGGCAGGTCTTGTTCGTCGCAACAAGTACCCTCCTTAAAAAATGAATTTCCGACCTATAGCCAATTTGCCTCTGCAGACCTGTTGGATGTATATGGCAACAAAAACCTGGGAGCCTCACTAAACTATAGTGTCAAGACTTTCGCCAGTTCCTTTTTTGAAAACCTGGGCGACGGGAAATTCTCGATGCGCCCATTACCGAACGAGGCACAACTGTCTTCTATCAACGACATCATCATCGATGATTTTGACCATGATGGCAATAAAGATATTCTTGTCGCCGGTAATCTCTACGTCTCAGAGATTGAAACACCGAGGAACGATGCCGGGGTCGGGCTGGTCTTGCTCGGCGACGGCAAGAACAATTTTGTGCCCCTTGCCACCAGATCAAGCGGTTTTTCGGTTCCTTACGATGTAAAAAAAATTGTCAAGATAAGTGTGGGTGATGAAAATTACGTGCTCTGCGGTGTGAACGATGGGCCGGTGCACTCGTTCAAATTAATTGGCCGAAACAACACCAAATCCAAATAATGAAAGACTGCCCAAAGATAAATCGTAGGTCATTTGTCAAAAAGACGGGCATGTTGGCCGGTGCGTTGGTCTTTCCCAATGCAACTACGAGTTCTTTTTGGGCTACATCGACTCCCAGTATTTGCTTTAAGATTTGTTTCATATTATCCGGGTTTAGATTATATAATATGGCTATCGGATTCCTTGCACATGTCTCGAATATTCCGTATCTTATTGATAATTAATGATATAGATATGAAGATTCGAGATTTTGTAACTGTTCACCCGTTATGTATTGGCTGCCAGATATATTATTACTGTGCCAGAAGCTGTTTATGAATCAATTTAAAGGTTTTTCGAAATCATTGAAGCATTAACGCATTAAAACATTAAACAATACTTCGGCTGAACAGTTACTAAGCCTTTATCCAGTCCACTTTTAGTTGAAGGTTTACAGTCGGGCGACGCACTGGTCTTACAGGGTTTGTGTCATTGGCCCCTGATGCACTTACCCCTTTAAGGAGGGTGTTCCCGGGAACCGATGATGAAGGTCGTAAATTACAGCGAAAGCGAGACCGAAACGAAATGCTCGAAGATTTTATAGCAGCCTTTTGAACATCTTAAATCACATCTCGAATGCACGGGCAAAATTGGTGTTGTAGGCTTCTGTTTTGGAGGATGGGTTTCAAATATGATGGCGGTCAAAGTTCCTGATTTGGGTGTGGCCGTTCCTTTTTATGGCGGGCAGTCCGAAGAAGATATCGAAAAAGTAATGCCCTGCTCCTACTCCATTTTGGAGCGTTAGACAAACGAGTCAATGAAGGTTGGCCTACTTACGAAGAGGGTTTGAAAGAACATGGCAAAGAATATCAAGCATTCATCTATACTCGTGCCAAATGGAAATTCGAGAGAATCAAGGCAGGGCTTTTTTCTCATACCAAGGCAGGGCGGAGCGTTAAGAAAATGTCTTGCAGACATTTTTAGCGAACGAGCCAGCTGGCGCATTGGCAACCGAAGTAAATTCGGGACGGCGATAAATTTTAACGAAGGTATAGGGAAAAAGACCAAGTAGAAATTTCGGATTTCCATTTGGCAGGAGTATATAAAAATGCAAACCACGGTTTTCATGATGATACTACTCCAAGGTACGACCGCGAAGCAGCTGAATTGGCTTGGAAGCGCACAATTGACTTTTTTTATGAGAAGTTGGGTTGATCATCAACCTTTAAACCCAGTTTAGTTCGAGACTATGATGAAGTCGGAAAGAGAGCCATTAGCAGATTCTTGGCCTTGACAATCGAGGCCATCAGTGCAGTCGTTTTCTAAGCGTTCCGTGCCATAACCATTGGCGCGCTCAATTCTAGTGGGGTCGATTCCTTGTAAAATGAGATATCGTCTTGCAGCTTTCGTGCGGAAATATGATATCACCGAATTAGATACATCAGTACCTCCCGCATTCGAATGAGATTTAATTTTTATTCTAATCTCTGGAAATTTAAGCATCGTAAAAAGTACTTTATCAAGCGTCATTTTATCCCAGGCAACTGTTGTGGATTTATGGGAATCAAAAAAGATAGGGTCGACCTTTATTTTTTCAACACTGCCTTCCTTTTCAACCAAACTTTCGAAAGGTGTCAAATAGATTCGATTATTGATTGAAGGTGATTTCAGGTTCTCACCTGTTTTGACAATGCGGGATTCTTTGGAATAACCTTCTCCGAAAAACACTATTTTGCTTTTCCCGTTGCAGGGTATTGTAAAACTATAGTATCCCGTTTTATTAGTTCTGATGGTTGCAACTAGTACGTTATCGGAATTTTTCAATTCTACACCGGCATCGACAATCGGGTCACCTGTTTCTCTACTTACGACATAGCCTGAATATTCAAAACATCCTATCGGCTTTCGGTCGGCTTCAATCGTAAGGTTCGAGTTCGATAATTCATTTCGGTTATAACTTGCAGTCATGTCTCTCATTTCTTGGGCATATGAAATGGAACCAATAAGAAAGAGTAGAACTATAAATTTATGCTTTAAAATGGCATTACTTGTCATATGTGTATTTTGTAGGTTAATTCTTATTTTAAGAACCGTTAATACTGATTATTAGTATCTTGGTCATTTCATTTTATCGTTGAACGGTAATTTTATTCGTTGAAAGGAATTGGGTTTCGATAAAATACACAATTCGGCATTTTACGGCCAAAATAATATTCCTTTTCCCGATATTTTTAAATTGTACCCTTCAATATAATTTATCTAGCAACCCGACCTGAGGCGTCACCGCCCATTAATTTTTCTACTTCAGATACTGTCACCAAATTCGCATCCCCTTTGATGGTATGTTTTAGGCAAGATGCCGCTACGGCAAAATCAAGTGCATTTTGGTCATCATCAGGATATTTCAATAAACCATAGATCAATCCTCCCATAAAAGAATCGCCACCACCTACTCTATCTACAATATCCGTAATCTGATATTGACATGTTTCATACATTTTAGCACCATCCCATAAAACTCCTGCCCAAGTGTTGTGCGATGCTGAAATGGAACCTCTTAAAGTGGTAATCACTTTTTTCGCTTTGGGAAATTTTTTCATCATCTGTTTGCAGACTGACAAAAAGGCCTCCGCTTTCACGTCATGGCCATCTTTATGAACATCCAATCCTTCGGGATGAATTCCAAAATGCTTTTCGGCATCCTCTTCGTTGCCCAATATTATGTCACAGTACGATGTCAGCTCGGTCATTATCGCTTCTCTATCTCCACCGTAGTTCCATAATTTAGCACGGTAATTCAAATCTGTAGAAATTGTTATGCCTTTTTTATCGGCCGCTTTCACTGCTTCCAAACAAACATCTGCTGCGCCTTGAGAAATTGCCGGGGTAATTCCCGTCCAATGGAACCATTCCACATCCTCGAAAACTTCACCCCAATTGATCATACCCGATTCGATCTCGGCTATTGCGGAATGTGCGCGATCATAGACTACTTTACTTCCTCGACTTACAGCACCTGTTTCCAAGAAATAAATACCCAATCTATCGCCACCGTATATGATCTTATCGGTTCCAACACCTCTTTTTCGCATTTCCATTAAGGCACATTCGCCAATATCGTTCTTGGGCAAACGGGTCACAAAATCGACAGGCACCCCGTAATTGGCCAAAGAAACCGCCACGTTCGATTCACCACCACCGTATACAATATCAAAACTGTTGGCTTGTGAAAATCTTAAAAATCCCGGAGGTGTCAAGCGGAGCATTATTTCCCCGAAGGTTACTACTTTTTTCATTCCAAATCGTGATTGAGTTCTGCTAAGTAATTGTCAATAAATAAATGATGCAGAATCGGGGCAATTATTCTGCTTTTTTTTCGAAGTTGAAATTTTCAAGCATAGCCTTAGCTACGGTTGTAAATTTCAACAAAATAAAAAGGCTGAAGAACAAGCCGAAATGTATTAGTTATTTATTAACAATTACTAAGTGCCGGTCCTCCGTTAATATCCATATTGCTTCCCGTGATGAACAATGACCGGTCGGAAAGCAAATATACAATCAAATCGACTACATAAAACGGGGTGTCTTCTTGCCGGCGAAAAAATTCAAAAAGTGTTTTGAAGAGTGGATCGATGTGAAATTCGATAGTTATTAACGCCTATTCAAATCAACTGCCTCTTATGCCTTATTTAGAGACTGTTTTGAAATATCTCGATTATTTTCTTATCGCCTCTTTTTGCGCATAACACCGTTAAAATTTTGAACCGTAGCCCTGCTATGCTTAAAAATTTTGCCTAGTTCTGCATCAAAAATAGGCTATAACAATTCTAACGACATATTTCTCTTAATCTAGTTTTTAAGTTCCATGACAAATATCATAATCCAATAAATGTTTCCGACCTAACTTTATGGAAACAATTAAATCATTGTCATGAAAAAAATAATCGTACCAGTAGATTTTTCAGAACAATCTGAAAATGCTTTGAAAGTGGCAGCCAATCTTGCTAAAAAGCACAATTCAGAAATTTTGGCGCTGCATATGCTCGAACTGAACTATAATATGATTTCCTCTTCGGAAGGGTTTCATCCCGAACAAACGGTTTTTTTGATCAAATTGGCCGAGAAAAGGTTTGCTGGGTTTTTGAAGCGACCACATTTAGAGGGCGTCTCGGTCACTCCGATTATCAAGCATTACAAGGTTTTTAGCGAGGTCAACGAAGTTGCAAAGGAACACGACGCCGATCTGATAATCATGGGATCTCATGGCACGGACGGCCTCAAGGAAATTTTTGTGGGATCCAATACCGAAAGAGTTGTCAGAAATGCGAGTGTTCCCGTACTTGTAATTAAGGAGGCCTTCGATAACTTCAAGGTAGATCGCTTTGTTTTTGCAAGTGATTTTAACGTGGATAACCTCCCAGCTTATCAAAAGGCGGAAAAATTCGCTAAAATGTTATCCGCCGAGATGAAATTGGTCTATATCAACGTACCTGGAGATGACTTTTTAAGCACAGAGGATACCTATAAAAAAATAAACACTTTTTTGACCGCTGCCAATGCACCACAAGAGGTCAAAATTTATAATGACTACAGCGTTGAAAAGGGCATCCTGAATTATAGCGATAACATCAGTGCCGATATCATTGCAATTCCAACGCATGGCCGAAAAGGACTTTCACATTTCTTTATGGGCAGTATCGGGGAAGATGTGGCAAACCACTCTCAGATTCCGGTGGTTACTTTTAAGATTTAAGTACACTTTTATTGTTTGATTTTTGTGGGGAGGAAACTAAGATATTGTTTCCTCCCTTTTTGTCCTACTCCTACTCTATCGTCGATTTCTTGCCTAAAACCTGTTCGTTGATTGAAAAACAAGGTTCTTATGGCGTACATGACATATATCATGTTTTCCTCGAATACCTACCCATACTTTTGAGGCATAAATCAATAACGATCAAATAATGAAACTCGTAATTAAAGGTACCGCACTACTCTTTGCACTGCTATTGATTGCCTGCGGGGGAAAAGAAGAAAAGAAAAAAGAGGGTTTTAGTGTAGAAAGGCAAAAAACAGGTATAGAACAGCCGAAAGCCGCTCTCGAAACTCCGACCACAAAGGCCTCCGAACGAATAGACCTAACTAATAAAGGTATTGGCCCTATTACCTCGATCACTTTAAATGAAGGGATCGATGGGGTTATGGCAAATCAAGGGAAAGAAGTGTACGACCAAATGTGTATTGCCTGTCATAGATTGGGTAAAAAATTCATTGGCCCGGCTCCCAACGATATCCTGAAAAGACGTACCCCGGAATGGGTAATGAATATGATCCTGAATCCGGATGGAATGGTAAAAGAAGATCCCTTGGCAAAGGATCTGTTGATAGAGTTTAACGGCTCCCCAATGGCCAATCAGGGTCTTACGGAGGAACAGGCCAGAGCCGTATTGGAATATTTTAGAACATTATAAAAATACAAACATGAAAACAATCACCGACCTAAAGTTACTGATCGGCTCGTTTCTTCTTCTGGGCCTTATGTTCAGTTGTAAAAACGAGGCCAAGCCCGAAGCAACAACTGCTACCCCTGAAAAGAAAGAAGTAGCCAAACAAGGCCAGGCCTTTATCGAAGATGACGAATCCACCCCCAATGTATTGGACATTGCGATCGGATCACCGGACCATACCACTCTCGTAGCTGCCGTACAGGCCGCGGAATTAGAGAATGCTTTGGTGAATGCAGGGCCATTGATGGTATTTGCACCTACCAATGCCGCTTTTGATGCATTGCCTGAAGGAACGGTGGAAGATCTGTTAAAACCGGAGAATAAGAATGCCTTGGCCGATATTTTAAAATACCATGTAACTCCCGGGAATTATTCGCAGGATCTATTAAAGAGGTTTAAAAAATTAGGTCAGGCCAATAACCAGGATGTTCCCATTGAGGTAAAAGGGAAGGATGTGTATATAGGTGGCGCCAAAATAGTTGCAAGTATTCGTGCCGGTAATGGTATTGTGCATGTAGTGGATAAAGTATTGCTGCCTCCTAAAGAGTAAACTACCTCGGGGGGCCAGCCCACGGGGCATTAAAAGGAACTGACATATCATTTCGGTGCAAGAATACGGGGTACCTGCCAGCCGGCAGGCTGGTTAAACCCACTGGTGGGAATAAAACCCGAATAAACAATTTAAAACTAAAACAATGAAAAAATCGAGCTTTTTAATATGTATCCTATTTGGCCTCACCGCGACTTTTACTTTTACAAGTTGTAATGATCAAAGTAAGAACTCTAAAGGTGCATTGGCCTCCAGTGCTGCCGAAAAGGTTTATATCGCCCCCGGCGAGCATGACGAGTATTATGCCTTTGTTTCGGGCGGATTTAGTGGGCAATTGTCCGTCTACGGGCTTCCCTCTGGGAGACTGTTCAAGGTAATTCCCGTATTCTCCCAAGATGCCGAAAAAGCTTATGGCTATAATGAAGAGACTAAACCTATGTTGAACACCTCTCATGGATTTATTCCCTGGGACGATGCCCACCATCCGGATATTTCCCAAACAAATGGGGAGCTAGATGGCCGTTGGGTGTTTATCAATGGGAACAATACACCACGTATTGCCAAGATAGACCTGACAACTTTTGAAACCACCGAGATCCTTGAAATTCCAAATTCCGCGGGTAATCACAGTTCTTCGTATGTAACCGATAATTCTGAATATGTAGTGGCCGGGACACGTTTTTCCATTCCGGTACCACAACGTGATATGTCTATTAAGGATTATAAAGGAAATTTTAAAGGGGCATTGTCTTTTATCAGTGTTGACCCGGAGGATGGTAGAATGGACATTAAATTTCAATTGCTTATGCCAGGGTTCGCTTATGATAAAGCCCATCCCGGTAGAGGCAAATCCCATGGTTGGTTTTTCTTTACTACTTACAATACGGAAGAAGCCAATACATTGTTGGAGGTAAACGCTTCTCAAAATGATAAGGACTTTATAGCTGCCATTAACTGGAAGAAAATCGAAGAATATGTAAATGGTGGTGGTGGTAAGATAATGCCGGCGAACTATGCGCACAACGTTTACGATGATAAGACCCATACAGCAACTTCTACAATGAAAAAAGAAGTTCTTATGGTAGACCCCAAAGATGTTCCGGGAGCAATATATTTTTTGCCGACACCTAAATCCCCACATGGATGTGATGTTGATCCTTCCGGTGAATACATAGTTGGTAGCGGAAAATTATCTGCCGATGTTACGGTACACTCGTTTGATAAAATGCTAAAGGCCATTGAAAACAAAAAGTTCGATGGGGAAGCATACGGAATACCGATCTTAAACTTTGAGGATGTATTGGCGGGTACGGTAAAGCAGCCGGGATTAGGGCCCTTACATACCGAGTTTGATGGCAAAGGTTATGCCTATACCACTTTCTTTATCTCATCGGAAGTGGTAAAATGGAAATTGGGAACCTGGGAAGTGATAGACAGACAACCCTGTTATTATTCCGTAGGGCATTTGATGATTCCTGGTGGAAATTCAAGAAAACCGGACGGAAAGTATTTATTGGCCATGAACAAAATTACCAAAGACCGTTATCTTCCCACGGGGCCCGAGGTTACCCAATCTGCCCAATTATATGATATTTCAGGCGGAAAGATGGAATTGCTGTTGGATTTTCCAACAGTAGGAGAACCCCATTATGCAGCAGGTATCTCAGCGGATATCATTAAGAAAAACTCCAAGAAAATCTTTAATCTAAGTGAGAACAAACACAAGTATGCAACAATTTCCGATAATGACGTCCGGGTAGAACGTAATGGAAAAGAAGTGCATATTTATATGACTACGATTCGTAGTCACTTTAATCCGGATAATATAGAAGGTGTAAAAGTGGGGGATAAAGTGTATTTCCACGTTACCAACCTCGAACAGGATTATGATGTTCCCCATGGTATAGGTATGATCGGTGCCAGAACTTCGGAATTATTAATCATGCCCGGGCAGACCGAGACTTTTGTATGGGAACCCAAGCAAGTAGGTGTATGGCCCTTCTATTGCACTGATTTCTGTTCGGCATTGCACCAAGAAATGCAGGGGTATGTCAGGGTATCCCCTGCAAACTCGAACCTAGAGCTTTCGTGGTCATTGGGCGAGTAGCGTTAGTTACCCTTTCGAGATTACTTTTTTCAGAAAAGCGGGTCGTGTTCTTAAACCTTCCCGCTTTTTACTCAAATTCTTAATCGTTTTCAAAATGAAGAAGTCAAAAATACTTATGTTTCTTGGAGCCTTATTGCCATTGTTGCTCTTCCTTTTTCCACTTTGGAATATCACCTTGGAAGCGCCGCAATATCCAATTCCGTTGGGCATGGACATCTACATCAATGATTTTGCCGATGCCAATCCGCATGATATCAAAAACATCAACCTGATGAACCACTACGTGGGTATGAAGTATATACCCGATGCAATTCCGGAGTTTAAAATATTTCCGATTGGTATTATCACGACAACGGTCATAGGTCTTATCATCGCCTTTAAGGCCAACCATAAATGGTATTTGTATTGGTTTATTATGATGGTGCTCGTAAGTGCCGCGGGACTTTATGATTTCTATTTATGGGAATACGATTATGGTCACAACCTTGACCCCAAGGCCATCATGAAATTCACGAACCCAGATGGTACCGCAATGGGTTTTCAACCCCCGCTTTTTGGCACTAGGGATATATTGAATTTTAGGGCCCATTCGTACCCGCAGCTCGGGGCTTATTTCCTCGGACTTGGCATTGCCCTAGGCTTGGGTGCTTATTTATTGGGAAGAAGGGAAAAGAAAAATGAAAACCTTTGACACTACGATTATGAAAAAGATTTTCGTTCTTTTTGCATTGACAGCCGTTCTTTTTATTGGATGCAAAGTGGCCCCCGAGCCAATCGATTATGGTTCCGATACCTGTCATTATTGCTCTATGACCATTGTAGATCGGCAACATGCCGCCCAATTGGTTACCAAAAAAGGTAAGGTATTTAAGTTCGATGCTTCTGAATGTATGATAAACTATTTAAAGGAAGCTGATGCTATTGAAGTTGCCATGTTCTTGGTCAACGATTACAATGCGCCCGGTGAATTGATAAACGCTACGACCTCGACCTATCTTATAAGCCAAGGTATTCCCAGCCCCATGGGGGAATTCTTGACCGCCTTTGAAAACAAGGAAGATGCGGAGAGGGCCAAAGACCGACATGGAGGGGATTTGTTCGTATGGAAAGAGCTACGGTCGAGATTTGAGAATAAATAATTGAATGTTCGAAATATACAGCACCTCATGATCAAAGATTTGGAACTATCGGAATGTCTTGACCTTCTCAGGAACAATTATATTGGCCGTTTGGCCTTTGTTTCCCATGGCGATCCCTATATAGTTCCTATAACATATTTTCACGATTCGGAAGAAAAAAATATTTTAAGCTACGCCGCCACAGGCCATAAAATCGAAGCAATGAGAAGATATGGATCGGTCGCTTTACAGATAGATGAAATCAAATCCATACAACAATGGAGATCGGTACAGGTCCACGGCAAATTCGAGGAGCTTCATGGAAGTACGGCCAAAAAATATTTGCATAGGTTCGTGGAAGGTGTACAGGACACCATAATCCAAAAAAAGGGTATTAGCCCGAAATTCATACAAGATTTTTCGAGCCGATTGCAGAAACGCGGTATTCCCATTGTATATCGCATTTCCATAAATGATATCAATGGAAAATTCAGGGATGATTAATTTCCCCATGTATTGTCATTGCGAATGTAATGTCATTCCGACGAACCTGCCAGCAGGCAGGTGCCCCGGAATGACAAAAAAGTAGAAACTATGAATCAGGTAAAAAATACAATAGCGTCCCAGCCCTACGACAAGCTACAAGTACAAAAACTCGTAAAGTCCGATGGTTTTGAAATCTTGAGCATCAGCCTAGAAAAAGATGCCATTTTTCCAGAGCACACTTCCCCGACCGATGCACAATTGGTAGTGTTGGAAGGCAATATCGTTTTTCATATCAATGGGGAATCCTACCAGCTTAAAACGCAACAACATTTTAGTTTTCCTAAGAAAACCAAGCATTGGGTCAAGGCCAATGAAAATTCAAACTTTCTGATCATTAGATAAGAATTGCCATGACGATCAAGTACATTTTTGTTTTGTTTTTAGTGTCGACCATACAACTGACGGCAGGCACTATCGAGGTGTGTACAACTTGTGAAGTAAAATCAATTAAGGAAGGTGTTTCGATGGCCTCCGATTTTGACACGCTGCTTATCAAAAAAGGAACATATAGGGAATTCAATATCACCATCGACAAACCCCTGACCCTTTTGGGCGAAGACTACCCTATAATCGATGGGGAAGATAAAGGCGAGATCATCACGATCGTTTCTGACAATGTTACGGTAGACGGCCTTTTTATTATCAACGTAGGAACAAGTTATACTTCCGATTATGCTGCCATTCGGGTTGTAAAGAGCAAAAACTTCTTGATACAGAATGTTGTACTCGAAAAACTGTTTTTTGGCATCTATTTGGAAAAAGCCCAAAACGGAAAAGTCTATCACAACAAAATTATCGGAGATGCCGTCGAGGAATTCAATTCCGGCAACGGCATTCAATTATGGCATTGCCAAAATATCGTTGTCGAAAAAAATATCATACAACGCGTCCGTGATGGCATTTATTTAGAGTTCTCTGATAACATTACCATAAAGAATAACCTTAGCTCAGAAAATGTGCGTTACGGATTGCACTTTATGTTTTCGAACGACGATATCTACGAGAACAACATATTTGAGAATAACGGCGCGGGCGTTGCGGTCATGTTTTCGAAAAAGATTAAAATGCGCGACAATACTTTTAGAAAAAATTGGGGCAGCTCATCTTATGGTCTGCTTTTAAAGGAAATAAACGATGCCGAAATTTCAGGAAATACTTTTGAAGAAAACACTACCGGCATTACTGTTGAGGGATCAAACCGTATTACGTATAAGAATAACGACTTTATCAATAATGGCTGGGCATTGAAAGTTCGCGGCGCATGCTATGCCAACACCTTTACAGGTAATAACTTCAAGTACAATTCCTTCGATGTCTCTTATAACAGTAAACTCAATGATAATCTTTTTGACCAAAATTACTGGAGCAGCTATACCGGTTATGATCTAGACAAAAACGGAATCGGGGATGTACCCTACCGACCTGTCAAATTGTTCTCGTACATCGTAAATCGAACTCCAGAGACCATTATTCTGCTTCGTAGCCTATTCATGGATATTATAGACTTTTCTGAAAAAGTATCCCCGGTTTTTACGCCGGACAAATTATTAGATGCAAATCCGTTAATGAAAGAATTGCAATGATATCCATAGAAAATATACATAAGAAATTCGGAAAAAATCTTGTCCTCAAAGGAGTAGATCTGAATATTGAAGGCGGAGGAATTTTTGCCATACTGGGGCCCAATGGATCTGGCAAGACCACCTTGATAAAAAGTATACTGGGGATGGTGATACCTAACAAAGGAATCATTAAGGTTCTTGAAAAGCCTGTAAAGAACAACTGGAAGTATCGCCAAGAAATAAGCTACTTACCTCAAATAGCTGACTTTCCAGGAAATCTTCGTGTCAAAGAATTGATACGAATGATCCAAGACCTGCGGCAAAAACCCAGCGATATGGTCAAATTGGTCGGTCTCTTTGGTCTTGAGCCGTTTCTGGACAAAAAACTGGCAACGCTTTCGGGTGGTACAAAACAAAAGGTAAACATTGTGCTGACCTTGATGTTCGATTCCCCATTACTTATTCTGGATGAACCTACAACAGGCTTGGATCCCGCCGCTCTTATCTGTATTAAAAAATTAATTAGAGAAGAAAAGGAAAAAGGAAAGACCATTCTGATCACCTCGCACATCATGCAATTTGTGGAAGAGATGGCGGACGAAATCGTATACCTCTTGGAAGGAAAAATTTACTTTCGAGGGAATATCGAACAATTGAAAGCCATGACCCGACAGACCGATTTTGAACATGCCATTGCGGCCATATCAAACCAAGCGGTAAATGCTTAAGATCCTAAAATACAGCTTTTATGACCTGATGCGCAGCCGCTGGAGCTATGTATATTTTCTGTTCTATCTCGCATTGGGGTTTGTATTGCTGTTCTTGAACAATGATCTTTCCAAAGCCGTAATTACCTTGATGAACGTTATCATCGTTTTAGTCCCCCTGATCGGCACAATTTTCGGGGTTATGTATTTCTATAATTCGAAAGAATTTACCGAACTTTTGCTCGCGCAGCCCTTAAAACGGAATTCGATATTCTTGGGGCAATATTTGGGAGTTGCCGGGTCTTTAACGATGAGTTTGGTGTTGGGCCTTGGGGTTCCTTTTGTATTATACGGACTTTTTAGGAGCGATGCTATTTTTAATTTTTCATTATTATTGATTACGGGAGCATTCTTGACCATGATTTTTACGGCCCTGGCCTTTAACATCGCCCTATCGAACGAAAATAAAATAAAGGGATTTGGTTATGCAGTCTTGCTCTGGCTCTTTTTAGCAGTAGTCTATGACGGATTATTTTTGTTGTCGCTGATAATGTTCGAAGAATATCCGTTGGATAAATTTTCATTGGCGGCTACGATGTTCAACCCAATAGACCTCTCCCGAACATTGATTTTATTAAAATTGGATATTTCAGCCCTGCTAGGATATACCGGAGCGGTGTTCAAGAAATTCTTTGGCACCAATTTGGGATTTTTCGTTTCGCTTGCCGTATTAATGCTATGGACCTTGATCCCGGTCTGGCGACTATCGTATAAATCAAAGCGAAAAGATTTTTAGATAGAAAGCCTAATAACCTGAGTTCGTTTATCTAAAGATGCTCTATTTCTTGTTCTAAAAGGAGCAAAGTCTTTAAGCTTTTGTCCAGATTATATATAATTAAGGATCTTGAATCTTCAAATCTCTCCTTTATTCCACTAAAAACGGAATGATAATAGGCTATGCCATCTTTAAGATTACTTGAAAAAGTCGACAAATACTTTTTTTGCTTATCGGTCACGGCTTCCTTGGTCTCTTCTATTCTATTTTTTAGAAAATCGATATAGATGTGCAATTCTTTTATGAACATATTTGGGCGATCTGTTCTTGCAATTACATTAGTCCTCCCATAAATATGGTTTGTTAGCTCATTTAAACTCATGACTTTTGAGAAATAGGCCATATTCGGCCCCGGGCAAATAGAGACTCCCGCACCTTCCGTTTTTGTGTCCAGACCGTGGGCTAGCAGAGCAGAGGTCCCCAAACCAACACAAGTGCAGGATTTCTCCACTATTTTTTCATATTTAGATTGATATGCAGTAGTAGATAATTCTAAGCTATCTAGCTCCTTTAATTTTAAATGTTGGTATTGCCTTGATGCCATGCAAATTCCCTTATCGGTAAAATCTTTGTTCAATGCCACGAATTTCTTGGGGCAAGAACTGCCGGGCCTTCCTTTGTTGATCAAATTTAGTTTCTCATCGTCTTTGGTGTTGCCTCTTAGGCTATGGAAAGGTATGCCCAATGGAGAAATATTACTTAAATACAAATCATCTTCTTTGGCCGCTACTAATTTTTCAACAGTGGCATTGTCAACGGTCGTTGCTTCTGGCACTAAAAGAAATGGTGTTCCCCATCCAACAGAATCCACCTTGTAATGATCTAGTATGAATTGATGCTCCTCGGCCGTGCCGACTCCGCCTTGAGCCGTTATTTTAAGGGGCAATGTGGTTTTCGGAACTATACGGTCTTTTTGGGCCAAGGCCGAAGTAAGAATCTCATGAACAGATCGTATCAGATCATTCCTGTTTTCCTTAAACTGATTTAATATCGGCCCCATCAAATAGCCATCGGTTGCAAAAGCGTGACCGCCGCAGTTGAGACCGGATTCGATGCGGTATTCCGATACCCACAATCCTTTTTTCGCCAAAAATTTTCCTTGGATCAGGGCAGAACGGAAGTCGCTCACTTTTAAGACTATTTTCTTTTTGATATTTCCGTCGACATCTGGATAAAAATCTTCGAACTGCCCCAAATAACTGTAAAGTCTTGGGTTCATGCCCGCCGAAAGTATAACGGATGAACTCAACTTACTGTTTGCGAAACCCCTCAGAGCAGCATGCGCATCATTATATTCAGTAGGCAATTTCTCTTTTTCGGAGTAATTCTCCTTATCGACTTTTGTCATGATGTTCACATCGATATTTCCCATGGCCATGTGCTCCTTTGCCCAATTTCCGATTTCATCAAGATTAAAATAATCTTGGGTCAATTTCTTGAATTCTTGCTTTAGGCTTGATGTATCGGGCAGCATGTTGAAATAGTCCTTGATACCGTTTGCCGTTTCGACGGTGGTATTTTTAAATTCCTCGAATTTTTTTCGGGAAAGTTCCTGCATAAGATCGAGGTATGAGGTAATGCGTTTTGCCCTAAAATCCTCTATTTTTTCAGTTAGTTCAGTGTACTTGATTTCAAACTTTTCACAGTACATTCTCCGTAACTTTTCTAGCAGAATGTCATCTACCAAGGAAATTACGGAGTCGATCCCGAACCGGGAAACTTTTAACGGGGTATCTATGGTAAACCCTATCCCCATAACAGGAATATGGAACGAATGTATGTTTGTCATATTGTAGTCGATTTATACCCATGTTACGGCAAAGTGCTTTTTTGAAAAGTTTTCACGATCCTGGGAAGTCCTTTTGCTTGGGTTGGATTTATATCTTGCAAATTTTCGGGTTCTATCTGTTCTAGAATATGATTTTTATCATGTTTGATAAAAAATTTGAAGTGTTCGTCGGTACTGATCGGCGGTCAATAAGAGTAAAGAACCTTCGGGGCAAGCCCACGAGGCATTAAAATCCCAAATCCCAAGCACCAAATTCCAATTCGTGCAAAAGAGGATTTGTGAAAATTCGTGAAACCCGCAAAAGGCCTCCAAAACAATAACCTCTGCGACCTTTGCGTAAATCTGTTGCGAACCTTGCGGTTAAAACAAATAATTAAGACTGGAATACTATCCTGAAATTGTAAAAAGACCCTCTAAGCTACTCGATCAGGTCTTCTTAATATTCGTTAAGAGTCTAATTCAAAAGTTTTCGTTTTTACCCCAATTCTGTTTTTCGGCTTCCGTCCAAAGTGTGGGGAAGAATTTACGCTGTTGATATTTTGGGTGCAGGTATTTTTTCCATTCAGAACCCCCGGTTGCCGCTTTATTTTCCCCTTTGCTATTCAGATAATGTTCTGCCGTTTTTAAATGTACAATGGGCCATTCCACATTATATAAATGGTCAAATTCCCTTAATTTTTTCTGTAATTCCGGTGAGGGGTTTGCCAATAGTTTGATTTTATCCTCCACGGTATTGTCTTGTACCTTCTCGGCATGGCTGATAAGGCTTTCAAGATATCTTTCCTCAAATTCCTTTAGTGTCAGGGTCTTTTCTCCGGTTTTGCGGTTAGTTCCGGCATCTTTCCAATATAGGTGCTCAAAATATTCCTCCACAGTAGGTTGGTCAGAGAGTCGCTTTTTGCCTTCATTGTTGACGAGATTTTCCAAGCGGGTACAGTACAGTTCGATGAAACGGAATTGCGCGCTTTGGAAACCGCTAGCCGGGGTCAACGTAGTTCTAAAAGTATTGTAATCGTCGTAGTCCATTCCATCCTTCATTATGTCGAAGGAAGTAATAAGCATTTTAGTATATCGGTTGAGCCTATTGATCTTTTTAATAAAAAAGGCTTCTGAAATTTTTTTTTCTTCCACAATCTGCTCGATTTCGTGACGCATCATTTTCAACAAAAGCTCTGTTACCTGATGGTACATGATGAAAATGGTCTCGTCCTTAAAAAGGGTACGAGGTTTTTGCAAGGAAAGCAAAGTATCTACTTCAACATAATCCCAATATGAAATAGGTTTTGCATGCAGTAGGCCTTTTAGGTAGGTTTCGGGGTTCTCCCCGAGTAGTTCGTACTTTTGCTCGATTTTTTTGTTCGTGTTCAAAATAATTGTTTTAAAATTTTGTAACTAATCAGTGTTGGGGAAAAAGGTAAAATATTGAAAATCAACTTGCCGTTGAGTTTAAACGCAAAGTTCGCCAAGATTTACGCAAAGTTCGCAAAGTCATATTAAACGAGTTCATTATATTGGTTTTAAATACTTTGCGAACCTTGTAATTTTTACTTGCGCTCCTTGCGTTTAAATTTTCATTCTGATACTCAAGAGGTTGACTCTAAAACTTGATGCTGATTAGTTCCAAAATTTTTAAAATCATATACTCTTAAAATCGTCCCGTTAGGTTTGAAAAATCAAGTCAAAACTTCCATCATCAACTGATATAATTCTTGCATTTGGGGTTTTCCTTGACTTTTTCCAGCTCTTCCGAATAAATAAAGTGTAAACCAAAGGACTACCATAAAACCCATTAGACCCAACTGAACTCCATATGATTTGTCTAAGGCGGCGCTTGAATATGCCCAAATGCCCAAAATGATAAAGAGGGTCGCCACACCAAAATGTAGAAACATAAAAAAAGTCCATAAGGAAGGGTTTGGGCCAAAGACACCAAAAAGTTTGCAGTTCTTTTCATCTACTTCATCAATCTCTAAGTGCAACTGCGGCGACCAAAAATTATTCTGCTCCGGTTTGAACTTGATGAAAATATGTTCATCCAAACGTTTGATTACGAAAGCATTTTTCTTCAAATCCTCAAAAGCTTTTAGAACCGTTTCTCTAGCTTCCGAAATTTCAAGTTGAAATCTGGGTCTAAGGATGATATCATTGGGAATCGGTTTCATCTGTTCAAGTCTATGTTTTTTTATCAGCCGGGCCAGCCTACCGGCAGGCGTAATTCACCATTACAAATGTCGATTGGCACCGAGTTTTTATCATGGTCCATTTCATTCTATATATATTATAGCATCACTATGGCATTCTATACTATCTGAGACCATTTCAACGGCTGGTTTGGGAGATACATAAGGAATTCCCAGCCCAAGTCCGCGAACTATAAACAGTGCTCCAACAAGAACTACAAATACAGGAATCAGTTTTTGAACTTTGCGCTTTGCAACACCTTTTAGAAGACCGCTAAAATAAATTACCGCTGTCATTAATGGGATTGTACCCAAACCAAAAAGTATCATATAAAGACTTCCTTCAAGGGCGCTACCCATTGCAACCGCTCCGAATAAAGCCATATATACCAATCCGCAAGGAAGAAACCCGTTTAAAAAACCGATGGTCAGAAAAGTATTCGATGATTTCTTTTTCAGTTCTTGACCCAATCGATTCTTGACTCTTGAAATCATCCTATAAAAAGGTTTTGAAAAATTATAGCGATTAAAAACCCGCACTGGTATAAAGACAATGGCAATCATCAAAATACCTATTACTATGGATAGTTTTTGTTGCATGCCGAAAACGTAAAGTCCTTTTCCGAGCAATCCGAACAACAATCCGATTATGCCATAAGCAAGCAATCGACCAAGGTGATAGAGAAAAACCTGAAAGAATTTCTTTCCCCCGTTCTCCCTATCGACCGGCAACATAAAAGCAATGGGGCCGCACATGCCGACGCAGTGTAAACTTCCCATTAAACCCAATATGATGGCTGATAATATCACTTTCCCTTCAATTCGACTACGGAAAATTTATGGGGTATTCCGCAAGACACCCCTAAAGTCCCCTCAAGGGGACAATACTAAATTTATGAACTTTACACTTCGTACCTCTACTTTTTTCAGTCTCGATTCTTGGTTCTAGTCTCTTGTTTCTATTTTCAATAAGTAATGTTTTCTTTATGCAAATAGGGTGTACCCCCGTACTCCCAAAAAATCTTAATGTTCCAACGACCACCCAACAAACGTTCGTCAGGTATGAGCAAATGTGAATCGGACGGACTTATAGATAAGTCGAAATCCAATTGTTTATTGGATGGTCTATAGAGGAACACTGTTCCGGGAACTTTTTTGTTTCTTTGATTTGAAGGGAATTCAATTCTTAATCCCTCGTCGGTTTTTGTGATTGTTAAGCCTTCCTCCAAATTTTTTGCATTCTGCTCAGCGTCGATTTCCTTTTGGTAACCTAATTCGGCCTTGTAGTAATCTTCGGTAACCAAATCATGTTCTGCACGGTCTTCGATGTTCATTAGTACGACGAAATATAGTATGAATGCGATGAAGGCCATAAAGGCCATTACGATTCCTGTTCCCCAGTTTATTTTCATGATAGGTTTATTTATAACTCCTAGGTGCCAAGAACCTAGCAGTTGTTGTTTCTATTTTTTTGTCGCCGCTGTACACCCCGATCTTCAATTTTACCTTATTCCCTTCCAAGACGGAATTATTTATTTCGATGAACAAGGTGCCCTCTGCCAATTCTTGGGCAGGAACTACGAAATTCTCATGTCTGACCAATTCGATTTTACCCTGATGTGAAAGGAGCTTAAAACTAACATCTGTAATCTCTTCAGTTGTTTTGTTCACTAGTTTGTAGGTATAAACATTACTAATGATACTGCCTTCTTTGTGTTCATACAGCTGCCCGGGAAGCCTTAGAATATTTGCTTCAAGGTCATTCCGAAGAAAGAGCATTCCCACGAATACTCCGGTCAAAATAACCAATACAGCGCTATATCCTTTGAGGCGCGGAGTGAACTTGAATTTTTCCTTTTTAACGATTTCGTCTTCACTGGCATATCGAATCAATCCTTTGGGGAGGTTGACCTTTTCCATTATGGTGTCGCACTCATCTATACAGGCCGTACAGTTTATACATTCCAATTGCGTTCCGTTTCTAATGTCGATTCCGGTCGGGCATACATTCACACACTGAAAACAATCTATGCAATCCCCATGACCTAAAGCTTCTCTATCTTCATTCTTCCTAAATTTTTTTCGTCCGTTTTCGGCCTCTCCCCTTTTGTGGTCATAGGCTACTACAATCGATTTATTATCGAGCAACACGCTCTGCATTCGGCCATAGGGACAGGCAATAATACACACCTGCTCACGAAACCAAGCGAACACAAAATAAAATACGGCCGTGAATATCAGTAGCGAAACCATAGTGCTAATGTGCTGCAATGGCCCATCGGTCATGTATTCCATCAATTTATCACTACCGATCAAATAAGCCAAAAAGACATTCGCTATCAAAAAAGACATGATAAAAAAGACAAACCATTTTAAAACCCGTTTTCTGATTTTTTCGGCATTCCATTGCTGGCGATCCAGTTTGATCTGCGCGCCACGATCACCGTCGATCCAAAACTCTATCCTACGAAAAACCATTTCAAGAAATATGGTCTGCGGGCACATCCATCCACAGAAAATCCGACCGAATGCAACTGTGAACAGGGCGACGAAAACCACCCCGATTATCATCGAGATCACGAACAGATGAAAATCTTGCGGCCAAAAAGGGAAACCGAAAATATTGAAACGACGTTCAAGCACATTGAACATCAAGAACTGGTTGCCATTGACTTTTACAAACGGAGCCGCAATTAAAAAAATGAGTAAAAAGTAACTGACATATTTGCGATACTTGTAAAATTTGCCACTAGGTTTTTTAGGAAATACCCACGCCCGATTGCCCTCCTTGTCGATGGTGCCAATGGAATCCCTGAAATTTTCTTGATCTTGTGCCATTTTACACCTCCCTCGATCCCTCCTTATCAGGAGGGAAGTATCGTTTTCGACTTTTTAGTTAACCGTCACTGTCTTGGAATCATTTACCGCGGAAATAGTATCGCTTGCCTGTTCAGGTATAGCATCTACAGGTCTATTTCTTGCAGGTGCATCTGGGTCCACCCAAATATCCCCTTCTACAGCTTTGGGGTTGGCGGGCATTTTTCCATTTATTTCGGTAAGGATATAACTCGATACCTGGGCCATTTCCAAAGGCTTTAAAATCTGTTTCCAGGCCACCATACCTTTTCCATCACGACCTCCTTCTGAGACGGTATTAAAAACATTTTTGATACCCCCGCCTAATATCCAATTAGCGTCGGCTAGGTTCGGTCCGATTCCGCCTCCACCATCTGCCATGTGGCATGCTACGCAACTCGCTTCATAAATCACCTTTCCGGCAGATAGGTCTCCGGCATCGGTAAGCAATTCCACTGTATTGGCATCGACGAGACCTTTGGCCGTACGTTTATACGCTTCGACCTCTGCCCTGGCTTCTGCCATATCTTGTTCAAATTCCTCAGCTTGGGTATAATCATGAAGGACTTCAAAGCGTACTAGATATACAATAGCGAATATAGCGGTCGCATAAAACATGTAGACCCACCAAGGCGGTAAATCATTATCAAGTTCACGAATACCATCGTAATTATGATCTAGTATTATTTCGCCCTCCTCTTCTACGGGTTTAGAGCCCAACAATTTCGTATAGACGTTTTTTCCCCATGTCCATTCCCATTTTTTGGATTTTCTTTCCAAGTAACGTTTTTGTGCCTCATCGTTCAAAGTATTGAACATCACATTCTCAATGGCCTGAAGAATAATTTCCATAGCAATCAAAATGAGCAAAACGAGGCCCATAAATGCCGTTATTATAGGGTATTCGATAAAAGCGGGTTTTTCGCCCGAATCGATAAAGTATTCTACCAATCCAAAAATGACAAAGAAAATTACGGGAACACGGATCCACCAAGTCGAATTATTTTTCATTTTTATTTATTTAAAGCCGGTTAGAAACATTTTATTCCCTCCAGTGGGTTTAATACCCCGACGCCTGCCTGCCGGTCAGGCAGGCTTGCGTCGAAATATAAAGATTAGTTCCTTTTAATGCCTCGTGGGCTTGCCTAGAGGTAGTTTACTTCTGATTTTTCAATCTTCTTCTAGAGGTAATTCGCTAACTTCTTTGATATGTGCCTTTGAGGCCGTGAATACCCACCAAAAAAGAATGGTAAAAAAGATGAAAAAAATCAGCAATGATATCATCGGATAGGTGGCCACACCATCGATATTCTCCAAATGTCCCTTTATATATTTCAACATATTTCTTTAGATTTAAGAGTCTAGAACCAACAGGGAATACTTTAATTTTTCACTTTATAGTCTTGCATCTCGACCCTAACTTCTTGGTTCTTTTTTATTGATTTTCCGACGCCACTTCGCCGGCATCTTTAACTTTAATATCGGTACCCAGACGTTGCAGATAAGCAATCAAGGCAACTATTTCACGGTCTTTCATTTCGACGAAAGTTTCATTGTTATCTCGGGCGTATTTTTTATCAGCCTCATATCCTTTGGCAAAGTCGGGATCGTTGTAAAGGTTTTTTTCGATTTGTTCGGCCTGTGCGGCCATTAACTGCCGTGCATTGGTGATCTCTTCGTCACTATAAGGTACGCCGAGCGTTACCATGGCCTCCATCTTTGTCTTGATGTTACTACGATCATGTTCGTTACGAACCAACCATTGATATGCCGGCATTATCGATCCAGAAGAAGTACTCTGGGGGTCGTACATATGATTCAAATGCCAATTGTCGGAATACTTACCTCCTATTCTCGCCAAATCAGGCCCAGTTCGTTTACTGCCCCATAAGAACGGGTGGTCATAAACAAATTCCCCGGCTTTGGAATATTCGCCGTAACGTTCTACCTCTCCACGAAACGGTCGCACCATTTGCGAATGACAACCTACACAACCTTCACGGATGTACAGGTCCCTTCCTTCCAGTTCAAGAGGCGTATAAGGTTTCACACTTGATATTGTTGGAATGTTGGATTTGACCATAATCGTCGGAACAATTTGAACAATACCTCCAATTAAAATCGCCACAGTCGCCAAGATGGTCAATTGCACTGGCTTACGCTCTAACCACGTATGGAAAGTTTCCCCGGCGGTTCTTCTTTTTGATACCCTCGTCAGTGCAGGAGCCTCGGCCAATTCATCCTGAACGGCTTGCCCAGAACGAATGGTCATAATGATGTTATAGAGCATCACAAAGGTTCCGAGAATATACATACTACCGCCAATGGCACGCATCCAATACATCGGAATAATTTCGTTTACGGTTTCCAAGAAGTTACCGTAGACCAAGGTGCCGTCAGGGTTAAAATCTTCCCACATCAGAGCCTGGGTAAAACCTGCCACATACATGGGCAGGGCATAGAGTACGATTCCTAATGTGGCTATCCAGAAATGGGCATTGGCCAAGCCAACGGAATATAATTTGGTCTTTCCCATTTTGGGAATCAGCCAATAAATCATCCCGAAGGCTAAAAAGCCATTCCATGCCAGAGCGCCGACATGTACATGTGCAATTATCCAATCACTGAAATGTGCTATCGCATTTACATTTTTCAAAGAGAGCAACGGCCCCTCGAAAGTTACCATACCGTAACCCGTAATCGCTACGACCATGAACTTCAAGGTGGGATCGGTACGGACTTTATCCCATGCCCCACGTAAGGTCAAAAGTCCGTTTATCATACCGCCCCACGAAGGCGCAATAAGCATTATGGAGAATGCGACCCCAAGATTTTGAGCCCAATCAGGAAGGGAAGAATACAATAAATGATGAGGGCCCGCCCAGATATAAATAAAAATCAATGACCAAAAATGAACGATGGACAGGCGATATGAGTAAATCGGCCTGTTCGCCGCTTTAGGTACAAAATAGTACATCAGCCCCAAAAATGGAGTTGTCAAGAAAAAGGCCACCGCATTATGGCCGTACCACCATTGTACCAAGGCATCTTGTACCCCTGCATAGACCGAATAACTTTTTAAAGCACTTACGGGAAGTGCCAAGCTGTTGAAAATATGGAGCACCGCCACCGTTACAAATGTTGCCAAATAGAACCAAATCGCCACGTACATGTGGCGTTGACGTCTCTTTAAGATCGTTCCGATAAGGTTCCAACCAAAGACCACCCAGACCACTGCAATCGCCAAATCGATTGGCCATTCCAATTCTGCGTATTCTTTTGAAGTGGTGTAGCCCAAGGGCAAGGTAATAGCGGCCGCTACAATGATGGCCTGCCATCCCCAATAATTAATCTTACTGAGAACGTCACTGAACATTCGAGCTTTCAACAAACGTTGGGTAGAATAATAGACTCCGGCAAAAATCGCATTTCCGACAAAAGCAAAAATAACGGCATTGGTGTGCAAGGGTCGCAGCCTACCAAAACTCAGCCATGAAATTCCGTCGGTCAGGTTCGGAAAAAGAAACATAAAAGCAAGTAGCAAGCCGACCGACATGCCGACGATCCCCCAAAAAATAGTGGCGTAGAGGAATTTTTTTACGATTTTGTTATCATAATAAAACTGTTGTACTTCCATAATCGTTCTAATTGTTCGGTTGGATTTTTTTGACCTTGGATTTTTTTTCTTCGGAAGGTTCCTTCACTATTTCATCTTCAAAAAGCATGCGAACAGAGGGTGTGTAGGCATCGTCATATTGCCCATTCCTGACCGCTACTATAAACGCGACAAAAAAAAGTAAGGCAATGACGATGCTGATTGCCAATAGCACATAAATAACACTCATACCTACCTGAATTTCGGTGTAAAACTACATTGCCGACTTTTCAATAAATATGATATCTGTCAGGTTTTGTTTTATTTTTCACAATTAATCATTACCTCAATCTGCTCCCTAGCAAATTCGTCATCACAGTTGTAAAGACTACGATACTTATCGAACTCAAAGGCATTAAAATAGCTGCGATAACAGGTTGTAATTGTCCGGTCACAGCGAAATAAAGTCCGACTACGTTATATAATAGGGATAGTATAAAACTCAATTTGATGATTTTCATCGCCTTTTTGGAAGCCAAAATGTATTGATGCAATTGCCTGAATTTTGAGGCATCCAAAATTCCGTCGCAGGCGGGCGAAAACACGTTTATATTTTCTGAAATGGTAATACCTACTTCACTTTGCGCTAAGGCCCCGGCATCATTGAGTCCGTCACCCACCATCAATACTTTTTTATCTTGTTGCTGAAGGCCTTTTATAAATTCGAGTTTATCTTTTGGTTTTTGATTGAAGTACATTGAGGTCGATTTGGGCAAGAGCATTTCCAGACGGGGCTTTTCGGCCTCGTTGTCCCCAGACAAAATGACCAGTTCCATTGTTTTCGACAAGGATCCGAACAATTCGTGAACTCCATCTCTATATTCGTTATGAAAAATATATTTGCCTTTGTAAGTATCATTGCTACTGATATGTACCGAGGTATGCAATGCATCATGAACGCCGACCTTATCTATAAAATCGGCTGAACCGATTTTTATGTGGGCATCATCTTTTTTACCCTCTAGTCCTTTTCCCAAATGTTCTTCATATTCATCCAACGTTATAATGTTTTGTTCTGAGAGCATCTCGTACAAAGTTCGGCTGAGCGGGTGGTTCGAGGCACGCAGCGTATTCTTCAACAAAGATTCTTCAGCATCGGTCAAAGGCATTCCCTCGTAGTAGGCCGTACTTTTTCGCGAAGTGGTAATAGTACCCGTCTTGTCGAAAATAGCGGTATCGACCCGAGCCAATCGTTCAATTGTGCCGGTATCTTTGAGATAGAATTTTTTTCGTCCGAAAATTCGCAGCATATTGCCCAAGGTAAAGGGGGCTGCAAGGGCAATGGCACAAGGGCAAGCAATTATAAGTACTGCGGTAAAGACGTTTATGGCTTTGCTCGGATCGTAGTAGATCCAAAACGAGGTCGCAACGAATGCAATCAGCAACACGGCAATGGTAAAGCGCTTTCCGATACTGTCTGTCAGGGTTTGGAACTTGCTCGACTTATCTGTTTCAAAAACCGAATTGCTCCATAATTGTGTCAGGTAACTCTGCGACATCGATTTCAAAACCTCGATTTCGATCGCGCCCTTCAATTGCTTCCCGCCTGCAAATACCTTATCTCCCGATTTCTTACTTACGGGAACCGACTCGCCCGATACAAAACTGTAATCGATTCGAGCGTTTCCTTTTATCAATATGCCATCCACAGGTATCAGTTCTGAATTGCGTATCAATAATCTATCTCCCGCGCCAATATCGTAAACCTGTGTCGCAATTTCTTTTCCTTTGGAAGTTATCCTCGTAACGGCAATGGGAAAATACGATTTGTAATCCCGCTCAAAGGAGAGAAAGGAATAGGTTTTTTGCTGGAAGAACCTTCCCAAAAGCAAAAAGAAAACCAATCCCGTTAGGGAATCGAAAAAGCCACTTCCCCAATCGAAAATTATTTCCAAAGTACTTCTGGCGAAAAGTACAAGAATGCCCAGGGCGATGGGTACGTCAATATTCAATATTTTTGAGCGCAGTCCTTTGTAGGCCGATATAAAATAATCCTGCGCGGCATAAAAAACGACAGGTAGCGAAAAGACGAACATCAACCAACGGAAAAGATCCTTGTATTTATCGAGCCAGAATCCCTGCTCCTGAAAATATTCCGGAAACGAAAGAAACATCACATTGCCAAAAGCAAAACCGGCTATGCCCAATTTATAAATCAAACTTCGGTCGGCTCCCTTTTTCTTTTTGTCGAAGTCATTCAATGAAATATTGGGTCCATAACCGATTCTTGCGAGGAGAACGACCAATTCCCTTAAGGAGATATTGTTACTGTGATAGGTTATACGGGCCGTCTTTTTAGGAAAATCGACTTGTGAGCTGCTTACAAACGGATTCAACTTATTCAGATTTTCAAGCACCCAAATGCAAGAGCTACAATGAATATGGGGAATATACAGATTGACAATCTGTACGTTACCGCCTTGGAATTCCGTCAGTCTTTCGACAATCGCCGAATTATCCAGAAAATCGTATTTGCCTTCGATAACGCCAGGGGTCGCACCGGCCGCAGATTGCAAATCATAGTAATAGGACAGGTCATTAGCGGAAAAAATCTCGTAGACCACTTTGCAGCCATTACAACAGAATTTTTTTTTATCGAATGTAACCACATTCCTGCCACAATGATCTCCGCAATGGTAACAGTGCTTACTATCCATTCTACATTTACTCATACCTTGTACAAAAGTGCGACTACAAGGTTTCTAAAAATATGACTTTTGTCAGGTTTTGCTTAACTTGTCCGTGCTACCTTTGCGCTATCACGATTAAAGAAGAAGGCCATGGAAAGTAGGTGTGAAAATTGTATCGTTCGACAGTTCAATTCGTTACGCGCTATGAGCAATGAAGAATTGAAAAAGGTTTCCGATTCCAAAATCACTAAAAAATTCAAAAAAGGAGAGGCCCTTTTTGAGGAAGGTGAAAAATTAGATGGTGTCTTTTGCGTGCGTGACGGAGTATCAAAACTTTCGAAGCTGAGCGCCAATGGCAAAGATCAAATCGTGAAATTGGCCAGCAAGGGCGAGGTGATGGGGCAGCGTTCGGTAATCGCCGAGGAATCTACCAACCTCAGTGCCGTTGCGGTCAGTGACATGGAGGTCTGTTTTATTCCCAAGGAAAGCATTGTGCAGACCTTGAACACTAATCCGAATTTTGCCGTCGAGGTATTGCGACATATGGCCCACGACCTCAAGGAAGCCGATGATGTAATCATAAACATGTCACAAAAAACGGTAAAGCAGCGTATCGCGGAAGCTTTCATTTATCTCAAAGATAATTTCGGGGAAGACGAAAACGGATTTCTACGGCTCAACCTCTCTCGTGAAGATATGAGCAATGTGGTAGGCACTGCAACGGAATCGACAATTCGAATTATCTCTGAATTCAAAAAGAAAGGGCTAATAGAAACCTCAGGAAAAAAGACCAAGATCAAAGACTTAAAAAAATTACGGGATTTGGTCAACGGGATGTAATCTGCAAAGGGGCCAAATTATTCTGAAACCTGACAAATGTCATTTTTTCTAGTTCGGCAAGCCACTACATTTATTCCCATACTTTAATTCCGAGACAGATGAAGAACATTCTCTTACCTACAGATTTCTCAGAGAACTCAAGCAATGCGGTGGCTTATGCGCTAGAACTTTTCAAAAAACAGGAGTGTAACTTTTATTTGCTGAACACCTATACGCCCGCTATCGCGCATAGTCGATTCATGGCCGAGACCTTAAGAGGTTCGGATCTCTCTGAAAACGAATGCAAGACCTCGGAAACCGGACTTCAAAAAACAATTGAAAGTATTCGCTCGATGACCAACGGCTCCGACCATCATTTTGAGGCGATTTCCTCATTCGATCTGTTGACCCATAAAGTAGCAGAGACCGTAAAACATAAAAACATCGATTTGATAGTTTCCGGAACAAAAGGTGCCACGGGCTATAAACAGGTCTTTATAGGAACCAATACGTTACGCATGATAAAGACGGTAAAAGACTGTCCGATTATTGCAGTGCCTGAAAAATATTCTTTTTCGACTCCTAAACATGTCGCTTTTCCCACTGATTTCAAACATAGCTTTAGTGCCGATATTTTAGGTTCCCTTTTAAAAATCGCCTATCGATTTGGTTCGGAGATCCATATCGTTCATATCAACGAGGACGAAAGAATGGACAAATTTCAAGAATCAAATCGGTCTACGCTGATGGAATATTTGGCTCCCGTTTCGCACAACATTCGTTTTATGCCGCACTTTTCAAGCAAGTCGAACGTAATAGCCAAATTTCTTGAAGAACAAGAAATCGATATGCTCGCCCTTGTCTATAACGAACATGGCTATCTCGATCGATTGATGCGCGAGCCCGTAGTCGCCAATATGGCCTATCACTGCAAAATTCCGCTATTGGTACTTCCAAATTAGATCGCGCTATTTTCAAAATCTTTTTTGATTAATTTGGCCAAATGCAGCAGCCGTTGGTCAGCATTTTGATTCCCTTTAAAAATACCGGGGATTTTCTCTCGGAATGCCTTCGATCCATTCTAAATCAAGAATACCAAAATTGGGAGGTTCTTGCCGTAAATGATAGCTCCGACGATTCAAGTAAATCGATTGTTGAAGAATTTTCCGAAAAAGATTCGCGAATAAGAGTTTTTGAAAACAATGGTTCGGGAATTATTCCCGCCCTGCGAAAAGCATATTCCGAGTGTAAAGGGGAATTCATAACCCGAATGGATTCCGACGATATTATGACCTCGGATAAATTAAATGTTATGGTCGAATCGCTCTTAAAATATGGAAAAGGCCATCTCGCTATCGGAAAGGTGAAATACTTTTCAGACCGGGGCATTAGTGATGGGTACGACCGTTATGAAAAATGGTTGAACAGGTTGACCGAAAAAGGAACGAATTATTCCGAGGTCCATAAAGAATGTGTAATACCCTCCCCCTGTTGGATGGCCTATCGTGAAGATCTTGATTTGTGTGGGGCTTTTGAACCCAATCGCTATCCCGAAGATTATGACCTTACTTTTCGGTTTTACGAAAACGGATTGAAATGCATTCCCTGTAATCAAGTGCTGCACCATTGGCGCGATTACGACAATAGAACTTCACGCACAAATGAACATTATGCCCAGAACTACTTTTTGGATATAAAACTGCATTATTTCTTAAAACTCGATTATGATTCATCCCGTCCTTTGGCCATTTGGGGTGCTGGCAATAAGGGCAAGACAATCGCAAAAGGACTTCAAGAACGAGGTCTTGATTTTTATTGGCTATGCGACAACCCAAAGAAAATAGGTAAGAAAATCTATGGAAAAGAGATGCTGCATTTTTCTCAATTGAGCGAATTAAAGAATCCGCAGAGCGTCATAACCGTTGCCAATGAAGAAGCACAGGCTATGATCAGGGAATATTTTTCAAAGCTTCAACAAAAACACATGGAAGATTATTTCTTCTTTTGTTGATCGAATTGGGTAAGGTGTTCTTTTTCCCCTTTTCTGTCGCCATTCCGGGCCACAAATAATCCGTTCCTACTTCAATAGATTTCTCTCTCCGTTGCACTGCGATCGGAATGACAACTATGATTATTTGAAAGTGCCGCCCCGCGAACTACATACCGCCCACTTTTTTGGTCTCATATCTTAGGTCTAAAAGCGAAGTGGTCTTACGTCTTTTTTTAGTTATATTTGCCCAATCAAAACAGGAAATGCAGTTTAGACATCCAGAATTACTTTGGGCCCTACTTCTACTACTGATTCCGATTTTCATTCATCTTTTTCAGCTTCGAAGATTTAAGAAAACTCCTTTTACCAATGTGGCATTGTTGCAAAAGGTCGTTTCTAGTTCACGACGTAGCAATACCATAAAAAAATGGTTGCTCCTATTTGCAAGAATGTCGCTTTTGGCGGCAATTGTCGTTGCTTTTGCCCAGCCGTTTTTAGCTGAAAAAAGCGCGCTCAAAAAGAAGGAAACAACCATATATGTTGACGATTCTTTTAGCATGCAGGCGAAATCCGGCAATTCGACACTGTTACAGAACGCCATTCAAGAATTAATTCAAGCGGCACCTGAAACCGGTCACTTCAATTTATTTACCAATGAACGGGAATTCAGAAATATCACGATCAAGGATATTCAAAATGAACTTCTGAGCCTGTCGCATTCATCCAAACAATTGTCATTTGACGAAATCGAACTAAAGGGCAAAACCTTTTTTAGTTCGCAAAACGATACGCGCAAAGAATTGATTTTGATATCGGATTTTCAAAGGCGAATTGGGGCAGTTCAAGTAGATTCAATAACAAATTCTGAAAATCATCTGGTCCAAATGGTATCCGATGGAATGCAAAATATTTCTCTTGACACGGTCTACATTAATCAGGAAAATCTTGAAAATATAGAAATCGAGGTATTAATATCCGGGACTTCGGAAAGTGGAAACATACCGGTTTCATTGTTTAACGGAGAGCTTCTTATTGCAAAAACCGCTGCTGAAACAGATGAAAAGAATAAGGGGGTGGTCAATTTTTCGATTCCCAATAAAGATGTAATCGATGGTCGCGTGGAAGTTTCCGATACCGGTCTCAGCTATGACAATGTGCTACATTTCAATATCAACAAAAAGGAAAAAATAAAAATATTATCCATAGGAAATGGGGATACAAAATTCTTGGAACGCATTTTTACCGATGAAGAGTTTGAATTCACGTCTAATTCTATAAATTCATTGAACTACAGTGATATCGAATCCCGGAACCTGATTATCTTAAACGAGCTGACAAGTATTCCGGCCTCATTACAGACCAGTCTCAAATCTTTTAAATCGAATGGGGGAAGTCTAGTCGTGATTCCTTCCGTCGATATTGATTTTACTTCTTACAACCAATTTTTGGTCGGCCTTTCGAATACTTCGTTTGTGCAAAATGTGAATTACGAACGAAAGATTACAAATATCGATTTTTCCCATCCGCTGTATCGAAATGTTTTTGAGAAGAAAGTTTCCAACTTTCAATATCCGATGGTCAAAAAGTTCAAAAGAATAAAAACAACCGCTTCTTCCATTTTATCTTTTCAAGACAAAGATCCCTTTTTAGTGGGTACTAACGGGGTGTACATATTTACGGCATCTATTTCAAATGAAAATTCCAATTTCAAGAATTCGCCATTGATCGTCCCGACCTTGTACAATGTGGGAATAAAAAGTCTTGAAACACCAAAGCTTTATTCATTGGTGGGAAGTCATGCAACAGTTGATATTCCCGTTCAGCTATCGAAAGATGATATTCTAATAATGAAAAAGTCGGATTATGAATTTATTCCCCAACAGCGATCCTACGCGAACAAGGTTACCCTACGCTTTACGGAAAACCCCAAGGAAGATGGAATTTATTCCATTTCAGATAAACAAAAAACGTATCAAAATCTGAGTTTCAATCATCCTCGTGACGAAAGTGATCTTTCATATATAGACCTTTCGACTATTGAAAGCACAAGCAAATCAAGCACGATAAAAGATTTGTTCGACGCCTTACAAAAAGACAGTAGCATCACCGAGCTTTGGAAATGGTTTGTTATTTTAGCCCTACTATTTCTGATGATCGAGATCTTGATTCAAAAATTCCTTAAATGAATATACTTTTAAAATCGGCCAAGATTATCGATGCGGGCAATAAAGGCTTGCATTTGAAAAAAAAGGATATTTGGATCAAAAATGGCAAGATCGAAAAGATCGCGAACAAAATATCGCCCAAAGGCCAGACCAAAATTATCGAGCATAAAAACCTTCATGTTTCGATTGGTTGGTTCGATACTGGAGTCAGCTTTGGAGAACCGGGGTACGAAGAACGCGAAACGATCGAAAACGGACTTTTGACCGCTGCCAAAAGCGGATTTACCGATGTAGTACTCAACCCTGATACCCATCCGGTACCCGATAGCAGCTCTGATATCATATTTCTTAAAAATGCAGCCAAGAACAGTGTTTCCGCATTACACCCGTTAGGTTCTTTAACGGTCAAATCGCAAAGCGAAGACCTTGCCGAACTATATGACATGACAAGTTCCGGCGCAGTGGGTTTTTACGATTATAAAAATCCGATTTCCAATCCGAATCTTTTAAAGATCTCCTTGCAATATGCCCAAAATTTCGGGGGATTGGTTTTTTCTTTTCCTTTGGATAAAAACATTGCAGGAAAAGGGCAGGTACATGAGGGGCCTGTTTCAACTAAATTAGGCCTAAAGGGTATTCCCGCCTTGGCGGAAGAACTTCAAATAACCCGCGACCTTTTTATATTGGAATATACCGGTGGCAAATTACACATCCCGACCATCTCGACTGCCAATTCGGTAAAATTAATCGCGGCCGCAAGAAAGAAAGGACTTGATGTGACCTGTAGTGTTGCATTACATAATCTATGGTATACCGACGAACTTTTAGAATCTTTTGACAGTAAATACAAAGTCATGCCCCCATTGCGTGAAAAGGTGGAAACAAAGGTCTTGGTCAACGGATTGAAATCTGGAATCATAGATTTTGCGACTACAGATCATCGCCCCATGAACATCGAACACAAAGAACTGGAATTCGACAATGCCTCTTTTGGTACTATCGGACTCGAAAGTGCCTTCGGAATATTGAACCGATTATTTGACACGACCACGGCAATATCTTTATTGACCAAAGGAAGGAGTCGATTCGGAATACCGGAAGTTATAATCAAAGAAGGGGAAGAAGCTTGTCTGACTCTTTTCGACCCAACGACCTCCCGTACATTCGAAATTGAAAATATCTCCTCGACTTCAAAGAATAGCATGTTTCTAGGGGAAAAGCTGAAGGGCGAAGTTTTAGGCGTTATTTGCTCAAACAAGATACTTTTATGTTAAAATTCGAGTTATTTAACTAAGTAATCAACCCTTAAATTCAACTATTATGGACCAAAGTACTATTGACGAAGGAAAAACCATAGCCATTATCAGCTATATTACCCTGATCGGCACATTGATAGCCTATTTGATGAACAATGACAAAAAGAACGAGTTTGCCAAATTCCATATTGGGCAGGCATTGAGAGCGTGGTTAGCGGGAATTGTAGTTTCCATAATCTCTACTGTTTTAGTAACGGTAACAGGAGTAGGCATTTTAGGATATTTGACCTATACGGGATTGGTACTTGCCATTCTTGGACTAATCAATGCCATGAACGGAAAAATGGAAAAAATTCCTTTAGTAGGAAATATCGGTGGATAATTCTTCTACCAACAAATAAATTTAAAGAGGCTGTCTAAAAGGTATAGTTCAATGTCATATTGAGCCTGTCGAAATACTTTAACTTGTTGATAATCAACAATCGGTTTCGACAGGCTCAACCTGACAAACGAATTTAAATTGACTTTTTAGACACCCTCTTCTTTTTTGCGTTAAATTTATACCTTGCGCAAAAAAGAACCATGCCCGAAGAAATCGAAGGAAAAACTACAGCCATTATAGCATATTTTACAATAGTAGGGGCTTTGATCGCCATTTCGATGAACAACGATCCAAAACATGATTTTGCCCGTTTTCATGCAAGACAGGCTTTCGGCCTACACCTTGTTTTTATAGGATGCGCCATTTTCTTGAGTGTTTGGTTCAACCAATATGCCTGGTACGGACTTTATATCTTCTATCTTGTCCTTTGGTTTTACGGCTTTTTGGGTGCCCTAAACGGTAAAAAACAATCCGTTCCTGTTCTTGGGCCATATTTTCAAAAATGGTTTACATTTATAAGCTAGATGCTAGACGTTAGACGTTAGATGTTAGATGTTAGATGTTAGATGTTAGATGTTAGATGTTAGATGTTAGATGTTAGAAAAATATAAAATCCGCTAATCTACTAGACGTAAACCCCTGATCAAAAAACCGAATGCAGCCCAAAAATCTATCTTTGTACCACTTAGTTAGGCCCTCCAACAAAAAAAGCGGTAAACCTCCAGTACTTTTTATGCTGCACGGTTACGGAAGCAACGAA
Source organism: Flavobacteriales bacterium (assembly GCA_003232435.1). Lineage (GTDB taxonomy): Bacteria > Bacteroidota > Bacteroidia > Flavobacteriales > Flavobacteriaceae > Aurantibacter_A. Next base: position 37,902 of record QIJL01000430.1, read on the forward strand.
GAAGATCTTTTTTCGTTTGCTGACGAACTACCAAAGAACATCTTTATTATTTCAGTACGTGCGCCCTACCCTCTTGAACCTTTCGGACATGCCTGGTATGCCATACACTTTGACAATCAGAATGGCAAATGGAGCGATGATGAACAGGCTATTGCCTCGCGGGAGAAAATTGTGTCTTTTATTAACGAAGCTTGTACTGAATACGGTTTGAATTCAAATAATATCACTTTATTGGGATTCAGCCAAGGAACGGTTCTGAGCTACGCAGTCGCCTTATCCTATCCTGATAAAATTAAAAATGTGGTGGGCCTCAGCGGTTATATAAATGTAGATATTCTAGTGGATGGATATACTGAAAAAGACCATTCCGAATTAAAAGTCTATGCCTCGCATGGGCAAGTCGACCAAGTCATACCGCCAGAATGGGCACAACGGATTCCTGATTTTTTAAACAACTTAGGAATTGAACATGTTTATGAGGAATTCCCGGTTGGTCACGGCGTGGCCCCACAGAATTTTCATTCCTTTAAAAAATGGTTGGAAGACAAAATTTAATTGCTTCTTGTGTATAGCAAATGATCGATCATGGTAAAATCAACCCCCATATCGTCCTTAAGTTCGTATTTCAAAAATAGTTCGCCCCAATATTTTCCGTCTGAAAAATCGCATACGATCCATTTATGATTTAAGATTTTGATCTTGTTGATTTTAAAATCACTTTCCATTCCCTCATAGGGTATCAATGGGTTATCCCCTTTTTTCTCATTGGTCTCCAACAATTTATCGGCAATATATCTAGACGGGTCCGCAATATCAAGATGGTTATAATAAGCCAAGGCATCGTCATTGTTTTCTAAGGAGAAATATTGCACATCCAAAACTTTGAGGTGCAAAGACTGAATCGAATCTTGCCATTGTACCGACTCGGTCTTCAATTTTTCGATTTTGCCCTCACCTACCTTTTGCATATTCTTATTACTGACAATTAAATACAGGCAAATCAAAGCTGCAAAAACGAATAAATAGAGGAATATGCTCTTTTTCATATGGAACTATTAAATATTGATTTTCAAATTGTCGTAGGCCAAATGTACATTATCTGGAAGGTTTTTTTCCACAGCTTCGTGAAAGCCCAACATATGGCTGATATGGGTAAAATAAGCCGTCTCCGGACTGACACTTTCAACAAAGTCCAAAGCTTCCTTAAGGCTCAAGTGTGAATGATGTGGTTCGATTCTCAATGCATTGATTACTAAAATCTTGGAGTTCTTTATCTTTTCTAGTTCTTTATCTTTCATATTCTTAACATCCGTAAGATAGGTAAAGCTATTTAGGCGAAATCCGTGTACTTTAAGTCGATTGTGCAAGGCTTCTATAACGGCCACTTTTTTATCCCCGATCTTAAGGGAGTCATTCGTTTTGAATTCGTTGACCTTAATAGCCGGTGCCCCAGGATATCTGTCATCATCTGCAAAAATGTAGTCGAAACGTTTTCTTAAGGATTCGACAACCCGTTTATGAGCATATATAGGAATATCGCCCTGCCTAAAAAAGTAAGGCCGAATGTCATCAAGACCGGCGGTATGGTCTGAATGCTCATGAGTGAATAGAATTCCATCTAATTTTTCGACATCGTTCGCCAGCATCTGTTGCCGGAAGTCAGGTCCACAATCGATTACAAAGTTATAATCCTTCCAAGAAAGTAAAACCGAACTGCGCAATCGTTTGTCCTTTGGATCGTTACTAAGACAGACTGGGTGTTTGCTGCCTATTACGGGTATGCCTTGAGAGGTTCCGGTACCGAGAAAAGTAATTTGTAGTCCGTCTTTCATTAAATTCAAATTTATAACTTATTTACCTAAAAGATTTCGCGAACTTCTTAACTTTGTTCAACGCAAAATATAGATAATGGCCTCAGTTCTCAAGAGAGATACCGCATTTGAAAACATTCCCTCGATCAAAGCTAAAACGCTTCGAATAAACCTAAACCCGGATATTTACGGAACATTTGCCGAAATCGGTGCAGGGCAAGAAACCGCAAGGCATTTTTTCAGGTCCGGTGGAGCGTCTGGCACCATAGCAAAGGCCATGAGCGCCTATGACAAAGATTTTAGCGATGCTATTTATGGGATCGAAGATGATGGTCGTTACGTGACCCAGCCACGCTTGAAACGAATGTTGGCCCATGAAATGAACCTTATGGAAGAACGGATCAGCAGGGAAAAACACCCTGAAAGATTGTTCTTTTCTTATGCCAATACTGTCGCTACAATCGATTTTTCGAAAAGATACTTGGGTCATGGATGGGTTGGAATTCGCTTTCAATTGGACCCAAACCAAAAGGAGTTCGATGAAATAATCATGCACATTCGCTTCAAACAAAGCGAGGCGCGCTTGCAGCAAGAGACCCTTGGTATTATAGGGGTAAACCTCATATACGGTGCATTTTATAAATATCATAAACCCGTAAAACTTATAAAATATTTATACGATCACATTGATAAGGATACCGTTGAAGTCGATATGGTCAATTTCTCTGGCCCCAATTTCAAAGACGTTGATAATAGGCTGATCAGCTTACAATTGATCCGTAACGATATGACCGATGCGGTCATGTTCGGGCCGGATGGCAATAACCTTTTGCCGGCGACCGTGTTGTACAAAAAGAATATTTTGGCCCTTCGAGGTAGTTATAGGCCCGTGACGAAGGTGAATATGGATATGTTCGAAAAATCGTACGACATCTTCATAAGGGACCAAACAGTAGATGTTGACAATAGTATTGTTGTTTTTGAAATAACCCTCTCTAACTTGAAGGCATCAGGTGAAATAGACGAACGTGACTTTTTCGATAGGGCCGAACTACTCTGTTCGCTGGGTCATACCGTGATGATCTCGAAATTTCAAGAATATTACAAATTGGTCGAATATTTCAACAACTTTACCAAGAAACATATCGGCCTGACCATGGGGGTCAACAATCTTATCGAAGTTTTCGACGAGAAATACTATAGACACTTAAGCGGTGGCATTTTGGAGGCCTTTGGTAAGCTTTTCTTCAAAGATCTTCAGGTCTACCTTTACCCTATGAAGGACACCGAGACCGGTCAGATAATGACCAGCAACAATGTGAAAGTTCATCCGAGGATGAAAGAACTTTACAAGTTCTTCAAGTACAACGGGAAGGTTATGGATATTATCGACTACGATCCCGAAATCATGCACATTTTCTCAAGAGACGTTCTTAAAAAGATTGCCAACAATGAGGAAGGCTGGGAAGAAATGATTCCTGAAGGTGTTGCCGAGATCATCAAGAAGAAAAAATTGTTTACGAAGAAGGAAATAAAGGGGGGCAAAGAAAAAAAGGAGAAAGTATAACCACCCCGTATTGCTTATTGGCCCTGCAATATTTGCATCGCATGATCTTTTGCCTTTACCTTGTCGATAATCTTGATTACCAATCCATTACCGTCAATTACGAACGTTTTTCTATGGATTCCGTCAAAAGTGCGGCCCATAAATTTTTTCTTGCCCCAGACCCCGAAAATATTAAGTATAGTATGGTCTACATCAGCCAATAACGGGTAAGGGAAGTCAAATTTCTTTTTAAAATTGGACTGTCTTTTCTGGGAATCGGCACTTACACCCAATAATTCATAGCCAAGATCTTGTAACTCTTTATAATTGTCCCGTAGGTTACAAGCCTCAACGGTACAAGTAGGCGTATTGGCCTTCGGGTAGAAAAAAACGATCAATTTTTTTCCTTTAAAATCGGACAATTTGATTTCATTTCCGTCTTGGTCAAAACTGCTGAATTCTGTGACCTTATCCCCTACTTTCAACACATTCATAGTTAATTTTTAATTACATTCGTCTCTTAGAGCCTGTTTTGAAATATCTCGATTATTTTCTTATACCTTCTTTTTGCGAAGCCAACGCCTCATCTGGCTCCTTATCAAAGGCCAAATCGTTGGCCTTTTCATTCGGCCCTGTTAAAATTTTAAACCGTCCGCCATAGGCGGATGCTTATCCGCCTTATTTTGGCGGATGCCTCGTTCTGCATCAAAAATAGGGTATAACAATTCTAACGACATATTTCAAAACAGGCTCTTAAAATCGAAGCGAAATTAAGCAAAAATGACCAAAGCCGAAAAGGTAGATTTTACCATAAAGACCCTTCGGGAATTGTATCCTGAAATACCGGTTCCTTTGGAGCATAAAGACCCATATACCTTACTTGTTGCCGTTTTAATGTCCGCTCGGAGTACAGATGTTCGCGTCAATAAAATAACCCCGTTATTGTTCGAAAAAGCTGATAATCCGTACGACATGGTTAAGTTATCCGTGGAGGAAATCCGTGAAATTATCAAACCGGTCGGACTATCGCCGATGAAGTCGAAGGGAATTCATGGGCTTTCGAAAATATTGATTGAAAAGTATGATGGAAAGGTTCCTAAAGAAATTGAACTTTTAGAAGAATTTCCTTCTGTAGGCCATAAAACTGCAAGCGTGGTAGTTTCACAGGCATTTGGTATTCCTGCTTTTCCAGTTGACACCCATATCCATAGACTAATGTATCGCTGGGGCTTCTCGAACGGCAAAAATGTCGTTCAGACCGAAAAAGACGCCAAACGATTGTTTTCCAAAGATTTATGGAATGATTTACATCTTCAGATAATTTGGTACGGTCGTGAATATTCCCCAGCACGAGGTTGGAATCTCGAAAAGGACATTATCACGAAAACCATCGGTAGAAAAAAAGTCGTAGACGCTTATTACAAAACAAAAAAGACCCGCTAACGGGTCTTTTTCAACAAAATTGTTCGCGCACTAGCGCACTCAAACAGTCTCTTAGTTCAAACTGCCTTCAAATGTAAATTCGGCATGTCTTACGATGTGCAAAGACTTGGAAAAGTTCAGTAAAAACTTGACTGTTTCCGGCGAAGCTTTCGCAAGACCGTACTTTTTAGGGTACTCAGAGTAGATTTTTTCCATATCGATTATATCTAGTTATGTTATAATAACGCAACCGAAATGGAAATATTGCTTGGTGTGTGCCTTTGTATTACTAGTTGGTAAGTACGATATTATTCTTGTCGATTATTTTTCTAAGGTTGATCAGGGCATATCGCATCCTACCTAGAGCGGTATTGATACTTACGCCGGTATTTTCAGAGATTTCCTTGAAACTCATATCCTTGTATATGCGCATCAAAAGAACTTCTCGCTGATCATCGGGCAATTCGTCTATTAAATACCTCAGATCGGTATTTATCTGGTCTTTGATGATCTGCTTTTCGGCATTCAATTTATCGTCTCCTATTACTGAAAAGATATTGAAATCATCACTGCCTTCGAACATTGGCATTCTTTTGTTCTTTCTAAAGTGATCGATGATCAAGTTATGTGCGATTCTCATGACCCAAGGTAAAAATTTACCTTCTTCACTATAAGATCCTTTTTTAAGGGTTTTGATAACCTTGATAAAAGTATCTTGAAAAATGTCTTCGGTAATGTCCCTATCCAAAACTTTTGAGTAGATAAAGCTCGAAATACGTTGGTTGTGTCGGTTGATCAGAACTTCGAGTGATTTTTCGTCTCCTGAAATGTAGTCTCTAACTAGTACTGAATCTTCAATTTGTAGGTTCATACAGATTGTAATTTTTGGTTAAGATGAGTGCTTTCTTGAGGGAAAGCTTTTTTAAGCTATTAGTCCAATTTTCGAAACAATTTTTATTGATATAAATCGTTTCCATTTTTTAATTATGACCTAAAACTAGAGAAAAGGGGGTATCTGGAAAAAACATTGTTGTAAAACGACCGCTTTTTGATGTGAAACGGCGTTTTTCCAATTTTCCGGCAAATTTAGTGAGTCGGAAACGGTAATAATAATATAAGAAAATACATCTATCTTAATTTGACTTAATGATATACCCGTCCAAAAATAAAGCAGCTCAAGAGTAGACAACTTGTAGTAGTATGTAATTGATTTAATAGCAATAAAAAATCCCCAAACTTGAAATCAAGCTTGGGGAGATATCGATGTATTTCCGGTCTAGTTCAAATTACTCTCGAACTTAAGGCCTTCGGCTTCTGTAATTTTCAAAGACTTTGAATAGTTCAGCAAAAATTGAACAGTCTCGGGCTTGGCCTTTACCAGTTTACACTTTTTCCTATCTTCAGAGTAAATTTCCTTCATATCGCTTTTGTTTTGTTATATAAGGATAACGCAACGAAAGCCAATATAATAATTCTATTCGACAGGTAGTCTATTAATTCGTCAAAACAATGTTATTCTCTTCAATGATCTTTCTGAGGTTGATAAGTGCGTAGCGCATCCTGCCCAGGGCAGTATTGATACTAACGCCCGTGTTTTCTGAGATCTCCTTAAAACTCATGTCTTTATAAATGCGCATATTGAGCACTTCTTTCTGGTCTTCCGGCAACTCATCGATCAAAATGCCCAAATCAACATCGATCTGTTCTTTGATCAATTGTCCCTCAATATTCAAGCGTTCATCGCTTATTATTGAAAATACGTCAAAATTGTTGGTTCCCTCGAAAAAAGGCATTCGACTGCTCTTTCTGAAATAGTCGATAATAAGATTGTGCGCTATGCGCATGACCCATGGCAAGAATTTACCCTCTTCGTTATACGTGCCTCTTTTTAGGGTACGTATTACCTTGATAAAGGTATCTTGAAATATGTCTTCCGTAATCTCGCGGTCACCGACCTTTGAATAAATAAAACTACTTAATCTTTGGTTGTGGCGATTGATAAGAGTATTGAGGGCTCGTTCATTGCCCTGAGCGTACAGTCTAATAAGTTGGGAGTCTTCAATAAGGTGTGTTTCCATAACAACTACTTTTCTTGGTTAAAACTAGGATAATCAGTTACCATTTAATGTTACAATGGACGTTTAGGTTGATCTCTAATTTTAAAAAAAGTAATTGTTCTCTATAGGCACCAATTGTGAAAGTGAACTTCAAATATAGAAAAAATAATGTGATACGAACAAATTTAGCCTGCAAGAAGTTGTTTTTTGATTCGTAATCAGGTTTGTTCGCTATTGAGATTTTCAAGTCGTATCTTTGCGCCCACATCGACGAAAATGACTGCAATTAAAGACATCGACGCAAAAAAGAACATCATAATAAAGGGTGCCAAACTACACAATTTAAAAAACATCGATGTTGTCATTCCAAGAAATAGGTTAGTGGTTATTACGGGCCTATCCGGCTCGGGAAAGTCGAGTTTGGCCTTTGACACCTTATATGCGGAAGGTCAACGGCGATATGTAGAAAGTCTTTCTTCATATGCCAGGCAGTTTTTGGGGAAATTGGACAAGCCTAAAGTAGATTACATCAAGGGCATTGCCCCTGCAATTGCAATCGAACAGAAAGTGAACTCAACAAACCCACGTTCAACGGTCGGCACCACCACTGAAATTTATGATTATCTTAAATTGCTGTATGCACGAATCGGAAAGACAATTTCCCCGATTTCTGGCAAAGAGGTTAAAAAACATAGGGTCAGCGATGTCATAGACCATGTCAAGACATTCAATGAAGGCACAAAATTGCTACTCCTCGCCCCTATCAAAGTCGATAAAAAAAGGGAAACACTTAAATCGCTCCAAATTTTCGCCAAACAAGGTTATGCGCGAATAAAATATAAAGAGGAAGTTCTACGCATAGAAAAAGCCCCTAAAGACATCGGTCGCGAATTCCATTTGGTAATTGACCGGATTATTTATAAAGAGGATGAAGATTTCTTCAATAGATTGGCCAACGCCATTGATACCGCTTTTTTCGAAGGTAATGGTGAATGTGTCATCGAAGAACTCGATTCTGGGAAGCAAACTTCCTTTAGCAATAATTTTGTACTAGACGGGATGTCTTTTCTCGAGCCGAATGTACATTTGTTCAGTTTTAATAATCCTTATGGAGCTTGTCCAAAATGTGAGGGTTATGGCGATGTCATCGGTATCGATGAAGATCTTGTAGTTCCGAATACGGCATTGTCGGTCTATGAAAATGCCATTTTTCCGTGGCGAGGAGAAAGTATGGGCAGATATCGGGACCAATTGGTGAATTCTGCCTATAAATTTGATTTTCCGATACACAAACCTTGGTTCGAACTTTCAGAAGAGCAAAAAAACCTCGTTTGGGAGAGCAACGACCATTTCATAGGCTTGCACAAGTTCTTCGGAATGTTAGAGGAGAAAAGCTATAAAATACAGAATAGGGTGATGCTTTCTCGTTACCGTGGAAAAACACGATGTAGCACCTGCAAGGGAAAACGCCTAAGACAAGAAACAGATTATATTAAAGTAGGCGAAAAATCGATTTCAGATCTAGTAGAACTTCCCATCGAAGAATTGGCCGGTTTTTTCGGAAAGCTTTCTTTGGGGGAACATGATTCTCAAATAGCTAAAAGGCTTTTGAAGGAAATCAATACACGATTGGGGTTTTTGACAAAGGTCGGATTGAACTATCTGACCCTTAACAGAAAGTCGAATACACTTTCCGGTGGGGAAAGTCAGCGTATCAACTTGGCGACTTCACTTGGAAGCAGTCTTGTTGGAAGCATGTACATTTTAGACGAACCGAGTATTGGCCTCCATCCAAAGGATACTGAAAACCTTATCGAAGTATTATTGTCGTTGAGGGATTTGGGTAATACGGTCATTGTAGTCGAGCATGACGAAGATATTATGAAAGCTGCTGATGAAGTCATTGATATCGGCCCCGAAGCCGGTACGCATGGCGGTGAAGTCGTTGCCTATGGCCCATTGAGTGAAATCTTGAAATCGAATTCGCTGACAGCGAGCTATTTGAACGGAACCAAAGAAATAGCCGTCCCCGCAAAAAGAAGGGAGTCAAAAAATTCCATTGATATAATCGGGGCAAGGGAGAATAATCTTAAAAACATCGACGTTTCCTTTCCGTTGAATATGCTGACCGTAGTTACCGGGGTTTCCGGAAGCGGGAAAAGTACCTTGGTCAAAAAACTATTATATCCTATTGTGCTCAAAGAAATCGGTGGCTATGGCCAAAAAGCCGGACAATTCACAAAAGCCGGGGGTAATTTCAAATCACTAAAAACAGTTGAGTTTGTCGATCAGAATCCAATCGGGCGCTCTTCAAGGTCGAATCCTGTTACCTACATCAAGGCTTACGATGATATTCGAGCACTTTATGCCGCTCAAAAGCTCAGTAAAATAAGGGCGTATCAAGCAAAACACTTTTCTTTTAATGTGGATGGGGGTCGCTGTGAAAAATGCAAGGGCGAAGGCGAAATCACGGTGGAAATGCAGTTTATGGCCGATGTGCACCTGGAATGTGATACCTGCAAAGGCAAACGTTTCAAAAAGGAAGTTTTGGAAGTAAGATTCGACGGTGCCTCCATCGATGATGTGCTCAATATGACCATCGACGATGCCATTGCGTTTTTTGGGAAGAACGATCAAACGAAGATTACCAACAAATTAGGTCCTCTTCAAGAGGTTGGGCTGGGCTATGTTACTTTGGGGCAATCGTCCTCTACCCTATCAGGCGGAGAAGCACAGCGTATTAAGCTGGCTTCCTTTCTGGTAAAGGGCAACACCAAGGTCAAAGCACTCTTTATTTTCGATGAGCCCACTACAGGTCTACATTTTCACGATATCAAAAAACTATTGAAATCCTTTGATGCCCTTATTACAAGGGGGCATTCCGTAATCGTCATCGAACACAACATCGAATTGATCAAATGTGCTGATCACATTATCGATTTAGGACTCGAAGGTGGAACGAAAGGCGGGCAACTTATTGCCCAGGGTACTCCCGAAGAAATTATCAAGAATACTA